>JAUYTA010000423.1 GCA_030695265.1 Bacteroidota bacterium | reverse complement strand
TTGTTCGTCGAGGAATGTTGCAGTTTCCTCGTCGGCAAAGCGCAAATGATCGAGTCGCTGGTGTAAATTCATTCCCCACTGACTGTGCAGCGGGATGTTTATCTCCTGAAAATCGGTGTAAGTTCCGCTCCAGAAGTTGGTTCCCCATGCTACGTTTACTGCATCGATGGTTTTATACTTTTGTTTTACCCAGTCGCGAAAACGCTGCGGGGCATCTTTGCCGTAATCCAGAAATTTGCGTGGCTCATTATCAAGTTGCCAGCCAATCACACGCTTGTCTTTTCCGTAGCGTTTGCCCAGTTCCTCAATCATTTTCATAGAATACGATCGGTAATAATTGCTTGAAAAAGTGGCATGTTGCCGTCCACCATGATCCATCTGTTTTCCGTTTTCGTCAGTTGCCAGCACTTCAGGATGTTTGCGAACCAGCCAAACCGGCGGTGTGGCAGTTGATGTACACAAAATCACTTTCAAATTGTATTTGGCGGCCAGTTGGATAGAACGATCAAGCCACTTAAAATCATAAACACCTTCAGCTGGTTCGAGCTGAGCCCATGCAAACTCTGCAAAGTGGGTAAATTCGAATCCCATTTTTGCCATGTTCTGAAAATCGCGTTCCCATTGGGTTGAATCCCAGTGTTCAGGATAATAATACACTCCAACGGTGGTTAATTCTTTCGCCGGAAAAAACTTTTCGGAATTCTGGGCAAAAGAAATAAAGCATAAAATCATTCCGGATAAACCCAGAACAAGCTGCTTCTTAATAGAATAAAATTTTAAAAGCATCGTAAAATTATTTAGATTTTAGTTTAATAAATTGGCATTACAAGTATAGCTTATTTTCCTTAAAAAAATAAACAGAATTATGATTGGCATAATAATTGACCCGCCAGCCCGTTCTATCAAACAAAACCAAATTTATTTAACCCCAATAAATGAGCCTGACAAATCCTAAATGCCTCCTTTTATTCATAGGTTTGCTCTTTTCAACATCTCTTTTTGCCCAGAAAATCACCGTGTATGGCACTGTAAAAGACGCGTTAACCGGAGAAAACCTGATTGGAGCAGTGGTTATCATCAAAGAAACCAATCAGGTAGTGGTAGCCAATAATTACGGATTTTATTCTATTTCACCTGCTTCAGGAAAATGCACCATCGTATGCAGTTATTTGGGCTGCGCTGTATTTACCAAACCCATTGAGATTGAGAAAAGTATAAAACTGGATATTGAACTTTCTCCACAGATTAAATCACTGGATGAAGTCACAGTTCAGGGAAATAAATCGACGCTTAATTCCACTTCAGTAAGTAAAAACGTGATCGGGATTAAGCAGATCAAGTCAATTACCTCGATGACAGGCGAGCCCGATGTGTTAAAAAGTCTGCAACTATTGCCCGGTGTACAAACTGCCGGTGAAGGATCGACCAATATCAGTGTCAGAGGTGGTTCGTTTGATCAGAATTTGATTATCCTGGATGAAGCTCCTGTGTATAACCCGTCGCACGCGCTGGGTTTTTTCTCGACTTTTAATACCGATGCCCTGAACAATGTTTCGTTTTACAAAGGTGCATTTCCGGCGCAATACGGCGGTCGGCTATCGTCGATTGTTGACATTACAATGAAAGAGGGTAACTATAAAAAATTTGCCGCCAATGTGGGTATTGGTTTGCTGGCAAGCCGTTTGACACTCGAAGGTCCGATAGTCAAAGACAAAGCTTCATTCATTGTTTCAGGTCGGTACAGCTATGCAGGTCAAACACTCAATCTTGCCGGATTATTTGGTCAGGAAGTGCTGCAAATTTGGGAATTGCGCAATTTTAACGACCAAAACGAAATCAACTTTTACGATCTGAATGCCAAAATCAATTACCGGATCAACGATAAAAACCATCTCTATCTCTCAACCTACACCGGTGGTGACCGGTTTTACAGTTATTCGTTAAATAACGACAATGCGCTGGAATGGGGAAATACTACCTCAACACTACGCTGGAACCACATTTTCAACAGCAGCCTGTTTGCAAATTTTACGAGCTATTACAGCAATTACAATTACTCGTATTCTATCAATGACGATTTAAAAAATTTCGATTGGAAATCGAATATTCAGGAAGCCGGGATAAAAGCTGATTTTGCTGCTTATCTGAATTCTTCGAATCATACACGGTTTGGTGCAGCAACTGTTTATCACTATTTTGAGCCAGGCAACATAATGCCCCGGAGTGATCGTTCAAGTATTAAGCCATTTGCGCTAAGCCATAAAAATGCAGTTGAACTATCGGCATACATCAGCAATGAACAAAAAATAACCGATAGGTTGAGTATCGATTATGGTTTGCGCTACGCCGGATTTATCAGCATCGGACAGGATACAGTTTTTCAGTACAACGAAGAGAAAACACAGGTGACGGATTTCAAAACATACAAAAGTGGAGAGATTGTTCAGTTTTACCAGAGCCTTGAACCACGCATTTCGGCACGTTACCTGTTAGGAACCCGGAATTCGGTTAAGCTGGCCTACGGGCGCACCACTCAGTTCCTGCATCTGCTGAGCAACTCTGCCTTGGGATTGCCCACTGATGTGTGGATGCCCCCTGATAAGGATATCCGGCCACAATCTTCCAGCCAGTTTGTATGGGGGTATTATCATTCTTTCAACAACAATCAATACGAGTTTACGTCCGAAATTTATTACAAAACCTTACGGAATATCATTGATTTTAAAGACAATGCCAACTTGTTTTTAAATAAACACATCGATACACAAATTTTAAGCGGTGATGGTTATGCGTATGGAAATGAATACATGCTGGAAAAGAAAACCGGCGATTTAACAGGTTGGATTGGCTATACTTTTTCGAAAACCCAGTATCAAATTGAGGGGGTGAACAACAACAACTATTTTTCGCCGCGATGGGATATCCGGCATAACCTTTCGATTACAGGCAGTTACCATTTCAACCAAAAATGGAGTGTTTCCAGTACCTTCAAATTTACGTCGGGTGGTTTTGTTACTGTTCCAGAAGGTTCGTTTGTGTATAACGGAGCAGCATTTAACTACTATTCTGAAAGAAATGGCTATCAAGTTGAGCCTTACCACCGGTTGGATCTATCGTTCACTTATAAGTCACCGAAAAACAATCACCGTAAAAGGCGATCGGAATGGGTGTATGGTATTTACAATATTTACGACCGAAAAAATATCTACACCCTTTTTGCCCGGCAGGAATCTAATCTGATTTCAACTCAATTCACTAAAATGTACTTGTTCGGTATCGTTCCTTCAGTAACTTACAACCTGAAATTTTAAGCCATGCGAAATATATTCCTAGTCTTTATTTTAACAATTGCAGCCTATTCATGTACAAAAGATTACGATTTGCAACTGAAATCAGATCAATCCAGACTGGTCGTCGAAGGGACAATCACCAATCAGAATGGACCTTACGTGGTTCGTTTGACCAAAAGCAGATTTGAACTTCATTTTGAACCAAACGGAAGCAGCATGGGTGATACTTCATACAATTACCAGGCCCCCAATGATGGTGTCGAGGCTATACAGGATGCTGAAGTGTACATCACAGATAAGAACACACTATTTACTGATACCTTGGTAAAGTGTCCGGTTGGAACATGGCATTATTTTGAAGCCGGGAACAATCATCCAGCATGGTCATATTTTGAAGTGGAGGACACCAGCATCGTATGGGGACATTATAAAACGACCAAACTCAAAGGAATTCCTGGTCACACCTATGCTTTAACTATAAAATGGCAGGATCAGGAATATCATGCGGAAAGTTACATGCCGCCAGTACCCGCGCTCGATTCAGTTCAGTTTAAACTTGTGCAAGGCGATATTGGCAAAGACAACCATAACATTCCGCTGATTTATTTTAAAGAGCCGCAAAATGAACGAAACTACTATTTGTTTAAAACGCAAGCTGTCTATGGATGGCCTTACTCAATCTTAAGCGATGAATATCTGAAAGAATACGTAAATGGACTGGATGTTTGTAAAGGGGTTACGCCTGATTACTGGCTGACAAATTATCCATACGATCACACAGATTCCTATTTCATTGAAATGCACTCAATTACCAGAGAAGCCTACGAATATTATAAGGCGTTGATTCAACAATTCAAAACCGATGGCGGTGGGTATTCTCCTAGTCCTGCTTCTCCTCCTACTAATCTTGATAATGGGGCGCTTGGTTTCTTTAGGACTTCTGCAGTTAACCGGGTTGATTTTAAGAAGAATGAAAATCACGAATGGACCTGGTAATAGTTAACACCAAAAATAAGCATATCGGGAAAGTAATAACTGAATCGAAAAAAGAAGTCATCAATCAGAACATATTGGCTTTTGTTGCTGTTTTTCTGAATAAGTCAATGCTTCCTTTGCCTGGCTAGGATTGAAAATTATCGAACTCACGATTAATTTCGGTCCTTATGAAAAATTTTAGATACTTGATATTTAAACGATGATAAAATGAGAGCAATCATATTAGAAGGATTTGGTGATACCCAAAATCTGGTTTTAGCCGAAATCCCAAAACCGTTTGTTAATGAACTGGAGGTTCTGGTGAAGGTAAAGGCCATCAGTATAAACCCGGTGGACGCGAAAACACGAAAAGGCAAGGCTTTGGCCGGAAAGCTTGAGCATGAAAACCCAATTATTTTAGGATGGGACATTGCCGGTGTGATTACCGAAACGGGCAATCAGGTCAATAATTTTAAAGTGGGAGATGAGGTTTTTGGTATGGTGAATTTTCCGGGGCACGGGAAAGCGTACGCCGAATACGTGGCGGCTCCGGCTAATCATTTGGCAAAGAAGCCCGCCAACATCAGTTTCAAAGAGGCCGCAGCCGGAACACTGGCTGCCTTAACGGCATGGCAAGCCTTGGTTCATCATGCCAAAATAAAAGCCGGCAACCGGGTGCTGATCCACGCGGCATCGGGAGGCGTAGGGCATTTCGCGGGGCAAATAGCCAAACAATTTGGCGCATACGTAATTGGCACTTCCTCTGCAAAGAACAGGGATTTTGTGTTGTCGCTGGGAGCCGATATGCACGTGGATTATCAGGAACAACCTTTTGAATCGGTAGTTAATGAAATCGATATTGTGCTGGATACCATTGGGGGCGATTACATTGACCGTTCGTTGGAAGTTCTGAAACCCGGTGGAACAATCGTCAGCATTGTTTCGGGCTCAAACGAATTGGTTACCGAAAAAGCCTCCTCAAAAGGGATCAAAGGTATACGGATGTTGGTGCAGTCGAGCGGTGAAGATATGCAATCGCTGGCCCTATTGTTTGAGAAAGGGCTTTTGAAAGCACATGTATCGAAAACTTACCCGCTTGAAGGAATCGCTGATGCCCATTTGGAGATTGAAAGCGGTCGAACGGTGGGCAAACTGGTGGTGGTTCCGTAGACAAATGGTTTGCACGAGGGAATGCAAATTAATCCAGTACAGTAACAGTTTCCGGAACAGCATTGCTTTTATCCAACTTTACAAAAAACACAATAGCTGCCGCAACTGCAAATGCTATTCCTGCTGAAACCGAAACCATGTATGGTAACCCAAATCCTTCAGGAGCAAAAAGCAAATAGCTGGTAATTACGGTTGTCATAAACAAAGCAGGGATCAGCGTAATCCAGTAGAATTTCTTTTCGCGCGCCAGATAAACGGTGATGGCCCAAAGTACCACCATGGCCAGCGTTTGGTTCGACCATGCAAAATACCTCCAGATTACCGCAAAATCGATTAAGGTCAAACCGTAGCCAACTGCAAACAATGGAATGCTGATCATTAATCGGTTTTTGATAGGCCCTTGTTTGAATTTCAGGAAATCGGCCACAATTAAACGCGCACTCCTGAAGGCGGTATCGCCCGAAGTGATGGGAGCTGCAACCACACCAAGTATTGCAAGCGCACCGCCAACCTTTCCCAGCAGCGAGTTCGATATTTCATTCACCACAAAAGCCGCATTTCCTTTGTTGGCAACCATTACTTCGTTCAAGGGCCCAACACCGCTGTAAAATGCCATTCCGATGGCTGCCCAAATCAGGGCGACAATTCCTTCGGTAATCATGGCTCCGTAAAACACTCCCCTGCCCTGCTTTTCGTTGGTAATGCAACGTGCCATCAATGGCGCCTGGGTAGCATGAAATCCTGAAATCGCTCCGCAGGCAATGGTGATAAACATCATCGGGAAAATGGGGAACTTTTCGGGTTGATCGTGAAAATTCGTCAGGTTAGCCAATGTCAATTCAGGAATATGGTAGCCTTTGACAAATAAAGCGCTGATTAGCCCAACAGCCATAAACAGCAGGGCAAAACCAAAAAGAGGATAGATTCGTCCGATGATTTTATCGATGGGCAGCATGGTTGCGAGCACATAATAGATAAAAACAACCCACACCCAAAAATTCATGGTCAATGTTTCGGGAGTGAGACTTTCGAGGATTTTTGCCGGTCCCATAATGAAAACCGCGCCAACGATCACCATTAGTAACACAGTAAAACCACGCATAAACTGTTTGGCGCTGACACCCAGATAAATTCCGACAATTTCAGGAATACTCAGCCCTTTGTGCTTTACTGATAGCATTCCGGAGAAATAATCGTGCACCGCACCGGCAAAAACAGAACCCAGCACAATCCAGAGAAATGCCACCGGCCCCCACATTGCACCGGCAATTGCACCGAAAATAGGCCCCAACCCTGCAATGTTCAGGAATTGAATCAGGAAGGTTTTCCATTTCGGTAGCGGTAGATAATCCACTCCGTCATTCATGGTCATGGCCGGAGTTTTCCTCGATTTGTCGGCGCCAAAAATACGTTCAACCAGACTTCCGTAGAAAAAATAGCCCAGTACAAGAATGACAATGGAGATTATAAATGTGATCATATATGTTCCGTTTGAGTGATATTTACAATTCCAAATTCTTTTCTTTTGGCGAAGCGCCCATTTTCAGTACACCAGTGGCGTGGCGGTAAAAGTGCCCGCGTAAATCTTTGGCATAATCGTTCAGAATCTGGTTTCCCAATCCGTTGTAATCGCCACAGCGGAACAATGCCCGTCCCAAAATAATTTCGCGCAGTGCATTGTTTCTGGTGCTGGTGTCGGTACCGCTTGCAGGTGTATCCTGAATGGCTTTCTGAATGGTCGTCATGGCATGGCCGGTTACGCCTTTCATTTGCAGCAATTCAAAAAGCACTTTGGCCGGAAGTTCATTGGCCAGTGTTTCGAAAGCCACAGCAATGGCACGGAAATGGGAGAACTCACTTTCAGTAGTGAGCATTTTTGCCAAACGGATGATTGATGGCAATACTTCCTGTTTACGCGATTTCCCCAAAGCAATTACCAGACTATCCAGATAGCTCATGCTCATGCCAAATTGCCCCATACCTGTGTAGTTCCAGCCTTTGTCCCATGCCTCGAAACTGTCAACCGCCTTGTGTAAAACTTCCCAACCCGAATTGTTGTCGAGCATTCCGAGAATTCGGGCGTACACCAGTTTTTCTTCATGCGTAGCAACCATATTCAGCTGATCAATCAACACCGGAATTCCTTTTTCAGTGTCCCAAATCACTGTTTCCAACCCGTCCAGTTCATGAGTCAGCGTTTTGGCAGCCATCTGTACATCCTCAAATTTGGGCGGATAATTATCCTGATCAGTCATTACCCGCGGTTCGAGACTTTCGATCTGAACCAGTTCTTTCTGAAGTTTTTTGATATCGATGTAGCGGATTCGTTGTTGGTTGGCAGCAGCCATTGCAGCGCCGATTCCAACCGCGTAACCCTGATTTTGCAGACAAGGCTGCATTCGAATAACCGGCATTGCATCGCGGTGGGCTGATGCGCCTAATCCGGTAACAACAATTCCTTCCAGACCTTTTGGTAACAGTGCGCGGAAAGGCACATTGGCTATCACATCCACCCCGCTGTGAGCCGGTGGTTTTAGTGCAAAAAACGGATCGACCGTAAAACCATGCGTATCGAATGAACTTTTGTGAATGGAAATCGTGTCGGGGTAGGTCCGTCCGTTGTAAACATCGAGCACCGAAACCGTAAAGTCACCATTCATCCGGCGGCGCTCGCGTGTTTGTGGCAGTTTCCCCAGATCGAACTGGTCTTTGAATTTCTCTTTTCCGACGATAAATGTGGCCCAAACATCAATCATATCCGAGTCGTCGGTGAATGTCCAGTCGGTATTGTTGTAAAAGTCGTTCGGATTCTTCGGCGGCATTCCGGCTCCCTGAACGGCCACATTCGTACCGTCAGTATAAGAATAACCGGCGCCGGCAGCAATGGCAATATCAGCGCTTCCGGTAGAATCTATAATGGTGTGAGCCAGCACCACGCCACGTCCATAAGGCGTTGAAACAACCACACCTTTTACCTGTTTGTTTTCCACATAGGCGCCAATGCCGATCACGCCAAACCAGATGTCGCCGCCTGCTTTGCGTATTTCAGAACGGAACCATTCGGTTTTCCAGTCGAACACCCATTCATCGAGGCGTTTTTTCTGGCG
>JAUYTA010000421.1 GCA_030695265.1 Bacteroidota bacterium | reverse complement strand
AACCATACCGGCGTTTTATCGCAATTAGTCTGTTTTATTTATAAACAATCATTTGTTAGCTTTCTGATTCTGTGTCCTTCAGAATTTAAACTATTTTTGCTTTCTTGAAAAACAAACATCCGAATGTGAAAAACAAAGTAGTAGTGATAACAGGCGCTTCATCAGGAATTGGCCGGGCTTTAGCCAAAGAATTTGCGTCAAAAGGTGCGAAATTGTCGCTGGGTGCACGACGTACCGAATTGCTTGAAGATCTTAGAAATGAACTTCACGGAACTGAAATATTCATAAAAAAAACCGATGTTAGCAACGAAAACGATTGTAGGATGCTGATTGAAGAAACCATTAAAAGGTTTGGACAAATTGATGTTTTGATCAACAATGCAGGCATTTCCATGCGCGCACTTTTCGAAGATGTTGATTTGAATGTGATTCGCAATTTGATGGATGTAAACTTTTATGGTACTGTTTATTGTACAAAATTTGCATTGCCCCATCTGCTGAAAACCAAAGGGAGCCTGGTGGGTGTCATCTCCATTGCCGGATATGTTGGATTGCCTGGGCGCACTGGCTATTCGGCTTCAAAATTTGCAATCCGCGGATTTCTGGATACCGTCAGGATTGAAAACCTAAAAAAAGGATTGCATGTATTGGTTGCCGCCCCGGGTTTCACCGCTTCAGAAGTGCGAAAAGCAGCACTTACCGAAGATGGGTCTCAACAAGGCGAAACTCCGCGTGACGAAAGTAAAATGATGTCGGCAGAAGATTGTGCACGCCGCATTGTTTATGCCATCGAGAAACGAAAGCGATCGTTGATACTAACATTTACAGAAGGAAAACTGACCGTATTTCTGGGTAAGTTTTTCCCCGCATTGCTCGATAAACTGACCTACAATCACATGGCCAAAGAACCCAATTCTCCATTCAAATAATTCAGATAAAATGATTGTTACTGAAACAAAAGTCAGGGTTTATTACCAGGATACCGACAAAATGGGCGTAGTTTACTACGGAAATTATGCCAGATATTATGAAATTGGCCGAACTGAAATGATTCGCGACCTTGGATTTACCTACAAACAAATGGAAGAACTGGGTATCCTGCTTCCCGCTAGAAGTCTAAATATCAACTACCACAAATCGGCTTATTACGATGATTTGTTAACCGTCAGGACAATTGTTGAAACGATTCCTCAGGTGAAATTCCTCATCAAAACAGAGATATACAACGAAAAAGGAGACTTGATCAATTCTGGAGAGGTAGTTTTGGTATTTTTTAGCGCGATTACCAACAAACCGGTAGCGGCGCCAAAATTCTTTACCGATGAAATGATCAAGATGTTCAACCTGCACCCAAACTCTTCTGTACCAAAACAATAACGGTTACCAATACAAAAAGCACAATCACCACACCGGCAGTTTTGTTTATCCACCACAATATCCGCAGGTTAATTTTATGCCTGAACAAGCTGACAATGCCCGATAACGAAAACCACCAAAGTAAAGCGCCGGTAAATATTCCCAGAATTACAAAAAATGAATGGTAAGGTTGTTCCAGACTAACTGCTACTCCGGAACTGGTAAAAACGGCAAGAAAAACAAAAACGGTTAGCGGATTCGACAGCGTAATCAGAAAACTGAAGACAATGTCCTGATAATGATTGCTTCCGCGAAGTCGGTTTTTGCGAAAATCGCTCACCGGATTTTTAAAAAAGATATGAATTCCGAGCCCCAATACAACCAGTGCGCCAATTGTCTGAAACAATATCTCGTGCTCACGGATAAAATCAATCAAAATGGTTAGGCTAAAACCGGCAACAATCGCGTAAAAAACGTCAGACAATGCGGCTCCCATTCCACACATCAAACCTGCAACGCGGTTCTTGTTTACAGTTCGTTGAATAACCAACACACCAATTGGCCCCAAAGGTATCGATACCAGTAGTCCTATTAAAATTCCTTTTGCAAGTAAGCTTAAAAACATGACGTAAAAATAAATGATTTTGCCAGCAAATACTATCAACATTAAAACCCCGACAATATTTTATCATTCTGATAACCTATTCAGCATTATTTCTTATTTTTAGAACCCTTTAAAAACCTACAAAAATGGAAGAATTAGCAGTTGGAACCCGCGTTGAACATCCGCGCTACGGCGAAGGAATCGTCAGTAAAAATAAGATTACTGCGTATGAAATATTTTTTGAACGGGGCGGAAAAATGGAAATCACCAAACGAAATGAGGATTTGGAAGTAATTGACGCACCGGCAGATACTATTTCGTTGGCGCAAAATCTTAATCTTATGAAGACAACCTTAACAATTTTAACAGCGGTAATTATCAGTTTTTCAAGCATGGCACAGGATTTCAAACTAAAAGTATGGCCAAATGGCGCGCCTGAAAACAATGTCGCTCCCGGCGCTGAAAGAACCTGGACAGAAGGTGGCATTGAACGCATTGAAAACATTACCGAAGCTGAAATATCCGTATTTCTGCCAAAGAAAGAAGTAAACACAGGTGCGGCGGTTGTTATCTGTCCGGGAGGAGGCTACTGGATTGAAGCAATTGACCATGAAGGCTACCAAATCGCCAGATTTCTTCAGGAAAAGGGGATTACAGGCATTGTACTGAAATACCGTCTTCCTTATGGGAACCATAAAATCCCGCTGATGGACACCCAACAGGCCATGCGTTTGGTTCGGAGCAAAGCCGCAGAATGGGGCATCAACCCCTCCAAAATAGGCATTGCAGGTTCATCTGCCGGAGGACATTTGGCATCGACTGCCGGAACAAAATTCGATACCGGCAATCCGGCAGCAACTGATGCAGTGGGCAAATTAAGTTGTCGTCCGGATTTTATGCTGTTGCTTTATCCGGTGATTACGTTTAATGAAGAATTTGGTCACATGGGTTCGCGTACGAATCTGATAGGTGCCGGAAACAAATGGGAACTGGTTGAGAAATATTCGAATGAACTTCAGGTTACGGATCAAACGCCGCCTACATTCCTGATTTTGGCCGACGACGATGGAGCGGTTCCGCCACGCAATTCGATTGAGTTTTATATGGCCCTGAAAAAACACAAAATTCCTGCGGAAATGCACATCTTCAAATCCGGCGGACATGGTTTCGGAATGAAAAAAACCGGATTGCCGGTGGAGCAATGGCCCGAATTGTTTATACAATGGATGAAGTCACAGGGAATTACCAAATAAAATTTACGATTTGATTATTTATAATTTACAATTTCAGTGATGAATCGATAAATTGTCAACAAGTAATAAATTCGAAATAGTCGGAATGATTTTCAGATATAGGCTCTTATCATTCATGCTTGCATGATTTAAAATCCGTTTAAAATTCATATTAAATTACTTATCTGCGATTATCCGCTTAATCCGTTGTAATCAGCGTTCTATTCTTTTTTAGACATTTGTTTAATTTGTATCGCATAATTAAAGCGGCAAATAGTCAATTGTAAATAATTAAATAGTCAATTAATTCATGTACTCAAAAACTCACCCGGTTAATGTTCTGAAGTTTTGCCCACGCTGCGGATCGGCTAATTTTCCGGCAACCGGCAGCCGATCGTTTAAATGTGGCGACTGTTCTTTTAATTATTTCGCTAATACTTCGGCAGCAGTGGCCGTTTTGCTTTTCAACGAAAAGGGCGAACTGCTTTTCACACGGCGTGCCATTGAACCACATTTCGGGAAACTCGATTTGCCCGGGGGTTTTATCGACCCGGGGGAAACTGCCGAACAGGCTGCCATTCGCGAAATTCAGGAAGAATTAGGCATCGAAATTCATTCATTAAAATACTTCTGTTCCTATCCGAACGAATATGTTTTCTCCGGATTTTCTGTTTACACACTAGATCTGGCTTTTCTGGCCAAAACCGAAAGTTTGCACAAAATGATTGCGATGGATGATATTTCATCTTTTGAATTTTATAAACCTCAGGATGTTAATATGGAAGAATTGCCTTCCATTTCGATGAAAAACATCATCAAAGAATTGATTCAACGTGAAGGAAATTATTAGAAAAAGAATCAGCGACCTGCGTTCAAAAATGCAGGAACTCAGTCTGGATGCGTACATTGTTTACGGAACTGATCCGCATTTAAGTGAGTATTTGCCTGCGCATTGGCAAACCCGGCCATTTATTTCAGGATTTACAGGTTCTGCCGGAATGGTCATTATCAGCAACGAAAAAGCTGCGCTGTGGACCGACTCGCGTTATTTTCTTCAGGCGGAAGAAGAACTTTCGGGAACCGGAATTGAACTCGTAAAAATGCGAACTCCTGGCTTTCCTGAACCTCC
>JAUYTA010000415.1 GCA_030695265.1 Bacteroidota bacterium | reverse complement strand
TATGCCATTCCGCTGCAAACCAGCAGATGGCGGGTAACCATTGGTTCGGCCCTCACAAGTCCGAATGAAGCGGTAATAAAGCTACTGCAATCATGCGGCTTGATTTTAGGCGATGGACTCGTGGTTAGGGTATTTTAAGGAGGAGAAGTACAATAAACTTTCCGCTATTTGCTACCCGCAAGCCTAAAAGACGACACCTAAGAAAGACTACGAATAAAAACGATAAAGCCATAATATGTATTTAGAAAAATTTACTATCAAAAATTTTAGAGGCATTGAAAACCTTACCTTGAATTTCAACAAAGGACTAAATGTTTTGATTGGTGAAAACAATGCTGGCAAGTCAGCCATCATTGATGCACTTCGTGTTTGTTTGAGTTACGGAAATCAGCGAAGAGAAATATATGTATCGCTATCAGATTTCCACATTGACAAGGCAACTATAAGCGAAGAACTGAACGACATAGAATTTCATTTGCATTTTCATATTGAATTAGCAGCAGAGGTAGGTTGGTTCAATGACCTATTGAGTGTTGCAGAAGATGGAACACAAGATTTGCAATTGCATTTCAGATACTATCTTGATGAAAACGATAGAGTAAAATATAAAGTTTGGGGAGGCACAAATGAAGGACAAGCAATCGCACCAGAAGTTTTGTTTCTTATATATCATGTATACTTAGACGCATTGAGAGATGCTGAACAATATTTAAGACCCATTCGAGGAAACAGGTTAGGACAACTTTATGCAAATATTCAAATTGACCCTGACCACGCAACAGACCAAGAGAAGAAAAGAGATTTAGCAAAGAAAGTTCGTTCAGCAGTTGACAATGATGCAGATTGGGTTGGGCATGTTGCAAAGGGAAAAGAAAAAATAAATGAGCATTTAAAGGAAACAAGTTTCACAGACAAGCAACAGCACGTTGACATTTCATTCCTTCCGTTTGATTTCAACAAATTGGTTGATAATTTGAAAATTCAAATGCCAATTTATTCGGACGACTTACTTGGTGGAGACCCTTCAAAACAAAAGCACTTTGAACTTTATCAAAATGGACTCGGCTACAACAATCTAATTTACACAGCCACGGTTTTAGGTGATTTAAAACAGAGAAAAGTATTACAAGCGGAAACATACGCAGCCTTATTGATTGAAGAGCCCGAAGCTCATCTTCATCCTCAATTGCAGAACTTATTTTTCAACTACTTAAACAAACTTGACATAGAACAAGGTTTTCAAATATTCATTTCATCACACTCTCCTACCATTACCGCAAAAGCAGATTTAAAATCGGTTATCGTTTTGCAAAATCAAGCGAATAAAATTCATGCACTTTCCCTTACAAAATCTGGACTGACAGGGGACAACCAAAAATATTTGCACAAGTTCTTAGATGTAACAAAGTCTCAAATTTTTTTCTCTAACGGTGTAATCTTAGTTGAAGGGATTTCAGAAGCATTGCTTATGCCGACTTTCAGTAGAATAGTTGGAGAAGAATACGACATTGACAAAGCAGGAATTGAATTGGTAAATTTAAACGGTGTAGCTTTTTCACACTTTGCAAATTTGTTTAACAGCGAGGATGAAAGTAAAAATCTAATGACAAGATGCTCTATACTCACAGATGATGATACAGCAGAAGAAGATGATGAGATTACTTCAAGAGCAAGAATTGCAAATGAACTTGCAAACAAAAACTTAAAAGTATTTTTAGCGGAACGGACTTTTGAGTTTGAACTTTTCATTGCTGGAAACAAAAATATTTTATTAGAAATATTCGCAGAAATGCATCCTGTATCAGCAGCAAAAATTGTTGCCGTTGCAGATATTAAAATTCACGCTGCGGCTTTTTTACAAAAAGTAATTTCTAATAAAGCTAAGTCAGAATTAGCTCATCGATTAGCTGTTAAACTTTCTTCTGATACCGCAGCAAGAAACGCATTTATTGTTCCTGCATACATTCAAAATGCAATTAAATACGCTGTAAAAGGAGAGTAATGTTTGAAACACTATCAGATAAGCAGCGAGAAATTGTCTTTGACAAGTCAGGAAAGTTTGTTGTAAGAGCTTGCCCTGGAAGTGGCAAAACATTTTGTGTAAGTGCAAGACTTGCCCGAGTGATTTCTGGATGGAAAAAGGAGTATGAAGGAATAGCTGCCATTTCTTTTACAAATGTTGCTTGGCAAGAAATTGAAAAAAAATATTCAGAAGAATTTCAATTAGGTGATAGAATTTCTTTCCCTCATTTTTTAGGGACAATAGACAGCTTTATCAATAAATATATTTTTCTCCCCTATGGTCATTTAGTTTTGAAATGCAAAGGTAGACCAACTTTAGTTGGAGAGCCTCACGGTATTTGGACAGGGAAATATTTTAGTGACAGTCTTTTTGATAATATCAGTTATAAGATTGATGGCAGTTTTTATGCAATCAATGATAGAGTTATGCCACCAAATTGGTTGGATAATGTGAACATTACCCGTTCAAAGAAAAACATCAACAAGGGTGGCTTCGCCACCCAATCTGATGCTAATTATTTTGCTATGAAAATTCTTGAAGGGTTTCCACAAATTGCAAAGGCGGTTGCTCTGAGGTTTCCTTATCTGATTGTTGATGAAGCACAAGACACTTCGGAAATTCAAATGAGAATTATTGATTTGCTAATAGTTAACGGACTTAATGAAGTTATGCTTGTTGGCGACCCCGATCAAGCAATTTTTGAATGGAACGATGCAAGACCTGATTTACTTAATCAAAAATATAGCGATTGGGAGGACTCAATAGTTTTAAATGAAAACAGAAGAAGTTCACAACTCATTTGCAATGCAACTTTCAATATTTCTTCCCTCGAAGAAGTTTCTTCAGCAGTAAGTGAAGAAGTCAGAAACTTTGAACATACACCAAGAGTAATTTTATACAATGACAACCTTCCTTTTATTGTGGCTGACTTTATTGAAGAATGTAATCAAAGTGGAATTGTAGTTTCAGAAGAAGCGGTTGCAGTAATTTATAGAAGCAAAAATTTAATAAACGAAATAACAGGAATTCCAGAAGTTCCTTTTGGTTCAAGTCCATGGACAACTCACGATAATTATACAAAGGACTTTGCTAAAGGGAAATTTCTATATGACAATGGAGATTTCAAAGGAGGATTTAAAGCAATTGAAAAGGCTCTTTTGAAGCAAGTGCGCAATCTTCCGTTTTGTTCAGAGGAAACTATTGAGGAAGCAATAAGGAGGATTGGGTTCGTTAGTTTCAAATCACAGGTATTTGGTTTTATTAATCTTCTGCCAAAAACTGACACAACGCTTGGCCGTTGGGTTAAAGCAACAAACCAAATCCTCACGGAAAATAAAATAAAATTTCAACTTAGCATAAATAACGCAGGTACAAACTACACATTTCAACAAATATTTTTAAATGAAAGCGAAAAGGTTACAGACAGAAATTTTCGACTTGGAACAGTTCATAGTGTAAAAGGCGAAACATTTGATGCAACGCTTTTAGTGCTAAAAACAAAAGGCATTGGCAAAGCTTACAAAACTCTTTTAAATCAGAATATATCTATTTCAGAAAGTGAAGAATTAAGAATTGCCTATGTTGGCATTACAAGACCAAGAAAAATATTAGTCATAGCAGTTCCAAATCAAGAAAATAAAACGGCATGGGAAAACAAATTGATAGTTCAATAACCAAAAGGCCAGCAGGTAACAGCACCTACCCAAAAGTGGCGGTTCAGTGGTTAAATCAAGTTTTGTGCTTCTATCAAAGTTTGTGCTTGGTTGACAGTGAAGTGCTCCGAAATCGCCACCTTCGGGTAGTTGCGAGATGTAGCCATTTAAAAAAAACAACATCGACAGATTGACAACAGAAAATTTGCTATAAAAAGACATAAAAGGAAAATACCAACGCACAAAACAGCATAACTTGTCCCGTTTCATCGGGATTTGCAAATTGTAAAGTCCGACACATGTTCATCCCGAAAACTTTCAGCGATTTTATAGGCTCTATTTACTTTAGTTCTAAAAATCAAAGTTAATCTACATTTTTGTCGTGTCCAATTGTTTTCCTTGTTTTCCCTACAATGCATTATTTTCCTTCCTGAATTTACAGTACAAAGTAATTTTTAACACTAAATTAAATTGTGGCGGTATTATTTTTTAGTTGATTTATAATATCATAGCACAAAATTACATAAATATTTGTTTTATAGCTACTATTGTTTATTTTATTCTTTTTATTCCCAGAATTATCTTTATCTTTACCGCCATATATTAATTTAGTATTTCTTGTACGACTAATAGGTAAAAACCATGAAAATCTCAATCAAAGGCATCAAGGGAAAAGATTTTGTGATTGACCCCAAGGATAGTTTAAGTATGAAACTATCTATGTTAATCGAAGGACATTGTACCATTGGGGTTCAAGAGGCGATAAAAAAGTATGGGTACACCGAACAGCGGTACTACCAACTATTACTGAAATATCAGGAAGGTGGTGCCCAGGCGCTAATAGACAACAAGCCTGGTTCAGACAAGCAACCTGTTCGGACTAAAGATATAGTAAACCAAATCATCAGGCTCCGGTTTTTGGATCCCTTTTCCAGTGCCGGTGTAATTGCCCAAAAGTTAAACCAGATTGGCCATAAGGTGAGCAAACGTAGTGTGGAAAGGACAATTACGGAATATGGGCTTCAAAAAAAACGCATGTTCTGAACCCACAAAAGGAGAAACAGCGACAAGATATTGAAATACACAAAACAAAGCGTGAGAAAACAACGGTCAAAGTCAACAACCAAGGAATAGAGCGGTTTTTCAGGGAAAGCCTCTCGAAAAAAATAAGCGGGACTTTGGTCGGTTTATGGTTTCTGGCTGCTGAACATTTACGTTTGGGCAATTGGGATTTGATCAAAGGTTACACCGGATGTACCGATGCTGATATCGAGCCCCGCATAGCTATGCAGATAGTTAACGAGGCCGCACTGTGCAGTAACCGCGTAAGAAAGAGCAATTATATTACCCACCAGGGCTTTGAGTTACTAAACGGACTTGGGTTTCTGGTAACCGATGGTCAGGTGCATGATTTGCTTGATAAGCACACGGTCAGTGAAGCCCAGTCATTACAGGAATCGTTGGCAATGATAAGGTTGAACAATGGTCATTATAAAGGGGAGTTAATAGCTATAGACCCTCATCGTATTGTATCCACCTCCCAAAGAATAATGCCGAAAAAGAAAAAACAACCCAAAGAACCTTCAAGGAAAATGGTACAAACCTTTTTTGCCTTGGATACCCAAACCGGGCAACCGATAGGATGTGGCATCGGTTCTCCTGGCGCTAATACTACCCAGGCGACAATAGATCTGCTGAACATGGCAGGACTGGTAAACAAGAATGCTTTAATACTGGCCGACAAAGAACACTTCACCGAATATTTAATTCGAAATATTGATCAGGACAGCGATTTTGAATTCCTTGTTCCGGCAATATCAACAGAAAGGATACAGAAAATAGAACGTTCTCAGACCTACCAAAGAAAATGGGCCGGGTATGCAATAGCGGAAACAATGTTCAATTTTTCCGGGCACAAAGAAAAATACCGGTTGATCTCGCAGCGTGAAGGAGAAACAACAAAAGATTACATATACAAATCATTCTTGACCCTATCCAGTAAACCAGCAACAGAACTATTAACTGAAATGTATCAGGAGCGGTGGTCGATAGAAGACTTCTTCAATTTTGACGGTGCCATGGGGTTTGACCGGGCTTCAACATTTAACCTGAATATAAGATATGGCAAAATGTCCCTGGCTTTATTGGCTCAAGCTGCAACCTATGAACTAAGAAAAAAGTTGCCAAAACCATACAACCGCTGGAATTCAATTCATTTGGCAGATGCGGTATTTACAAAAATGGATGGGGACATAAGGGTGAAAGACGATACTATTATTGTAACATGTTATAATGCTCCAAAAGAATTAAATTTACAAAACAATTATCAAGGCTTACCAGCCAAATTGATCTCGGAAGGAATTAACCCAAAGATGCCTTGGCTGTATGATTATAAACTGGACTTCAGGTTCAAATAGGATTTACTAAAATGAATGCCCCGCAAAAAATCGCCGATAAACCGGGACAGGCTATGCTCCGGATTTCGTTCCGACCCGCGAATCAAAAGGGGGTCAGTATGCTCCGGATTTTGCAACCCTTTTTGCAACTTCAAAGGGGGTCAGCATCTGCCGGACTGTCACACAAAACACGCGCGAAAACCGAAAAAAAAACTAATGAATCGCCGGAGGAAAGGGGGTCAGCTTAGTCCGGATTATCCACATACTGAACATCATAAAATTTCCTGTAATTTTACGATACAAAAAAAAATCAACCAGCCATGAAAAGTATTTATCTAATTTATTGTTTTTCTGTTGTTTGTTTGTTGTTAACTTCCTGCAGGGATGAAAGTCCGGAAATTCTTACCAAAGAAAAAATAACAGGTTTTATTCAAAAAGGTCCATTCCTGAATGGTACCTCTGTCTCAATTTCAGAACTAAAAACTGATTTGTCACAAACCGGAAAAGTGTTTAGCACTCAGATCAAAGACAATCAGGGAACTTTCGAGCTTTCCAATATTCAATTATCGTCACCTTATGTGGAATTAAAATCTGATGGCTTCTACTTTAATGAAGTTACAGGCCTGGTTTCAACCTCCCGCTTAATTCTGCATGCTTTGGCGGATGTTACTGACAATAGCACGTTGAATGTAAACATCATTTCAACACTCGAAAAGGCTCGGGTAGAGAATTTGGTTGCCGGAGGACTTTCTTTTGCGGATGCCAAGAAGAAAGCCATGGAAGAAATTCTGGCCATTTTCAGTTTGAGCAAAAACGATATTCAAAGTTCAGAATTACTTAATATCAACAAAGACGGCGATGACAATGCCATTTTGCTGGCCATTTCGGCCATTTTGCAGGGTTACCGCTCGGAAGCTGAGCTTACAGAACTATTGGCAAACCTTAGCGGAGATATCAGTACTGACGGAAAATTGGACAGCGAAGTACTGGGGACAACCTTGATCAGCCATGCCCGGTTCCTGAATCCAATAAAAATCAGGGAAAACCTTGAAAAAAGGTATCAGGAGATTGGAACAACCGCTCAGATACCGGACTTTGAGAAATACATTACTCAGTTCAAAGAAAAAACATCATTTATACCAGTCAGTTTAATTAATTATCCGGAATCAGTTGATGGTGTTTTAAATATTTTGAATGAAAATAATACCTCGTTTATCAGTTACAGGACAGATTTCGGTAGGTATTACAATTTTTCTGCTGTGACTCCCAAAGGCATGAGCCTGAAAATAAAGATGGAATATTTTGAAGGCGGAGACCAGACTGACGGTTATTGGGGTTACCGAATGGAGTCGGATACAAATTGGAAAAATACATTATTCGATAGTGAATTACATTCACAATATTTTGAAGTATTAGAGGCGGGTAAACCAAGTAACCTGAAGATTTCCTTCCTTTCAACAAACGATACAAAAATCCGAATCAGCTATTTTGAAAACAATGATTTGGTCGCTTCCAGAACAAGGATTATTACTGTAAATTGAGTTTACTCAGCAGGTGACTCGAAGTCACCTGCTGAGTAAACCCAGCTACCTCTCCGTCATCAATTGTCTTGCTTCCTGCTGTAAAATTGCCGGTAAATGAATGTGGCGGCGGCCAATGCTGACGAGCCATTTGCTGATTTCTTCAGTACGCAGCGTGTATAAAACTTCGCGCAAATCGTCAATGTTCTCGCTGGTCAGGTCGCTTTCGCGTACATTTCGCAATTCGTCCAGTTCTTCATCATCGAAATAGGTAACTATTTCCTCGTTAAACTCCGATTCGTCGAATTCGCAAATTTCATGCGCCCCGCAGCAGTCAGAAGCTATCTGCCTTGGTTCAGTTTCCGGTTCTTTCACGGGCTCCATCCCGGTAATATTTGTCTGTTCTTTTTTCCTGAACCTGATAACTACCAGAGCGACAACTGCTATAATGATAATTCCTAAAATATAATACATGTGGAAAAAAGAAAAAAATACAGATAACAGCGAATAACCTACTATTATCTGATTTTGTTTAACTCATTTTCTATCAGCGTGTAAGTTGCTGATGAAACCGATACCAATGGCAATCGTACCTGATTTTTAGCCGTTCCCAACATTTCCATCAAGGCTTTTACCCCGCCCGGATTTCCTTCCCTGAAAATCAGTTTCAGCATTTCGGCCATCTGCAAATGAAGCTGGCTTGCAAGTGCAATATTTCCTGAAAGTGATGCATGGGTTAGTTGACTTAATTTTTCGGGCAAAGCATTGGCAATAACAGAAATAACTCCAATGGAACCCATCGTTACCGAAGGCAACGTCAAACTATCATCACCCGAAATAACTTTGAAATAGTCGGGAGCATTGGCAATTATTTTTGCGAATTGACCCAGATCGCCCGAAGCCTCTTTAACGGCAACTACTTTATCAGAAAGATGAGCAATGCGAAGGGTAGTGTCTGCATCCATATTTACGCCGGTACGCCCGGGAACATTGTAAAGTATTACAGGGACAGGACTGGCTTCAACCACCATTTTAAAATGCTGAAAAAGACCTTCCTGTGTTGGTTTGTTGTAATACGGAGTTACCGAAAGAATGGCGTCGATACCATCAAAATCGGTATTTTTGATGCACTCAACCAAATTCATTGTATTGTTGCTGCCCATTCCGACGACAATTTTCAGGCGTCCGGCATTTTTTTCGATCACAAAACGAACGATTTCTTTTTTCTCAATTTCCGAAAGGGCAGGGGTTTCACCAGTGGTTCCGAGCACAACCAAATAATCAATTTCTCCTGAAATCTGAGCTTCAACTAATCTCTCCAATGCGCTGTAATCAATACTTTTATCTTCATTAAAAGGAGTGATCAATGCAACTCCGGCTCCTGTAAATGCGTGTGTCATTCTAAAGTCGTTTTGTTAATTCTTTTTAAATAGTACAAAATCTGTTCGGCCAACTGGCTTGCTTCGGGTTTTTCCTGAAATTCAATATTCAAATCAAAATTATTCTGAAAACTGCCTGCATACCCAATTTTAAAAGAGGCTACAGACAAAGCTGTCAAATACACGATGGGCAAGTGCTTTTGTCCGGTTAAATCAATCAAAATGTCAAATCGCTGGTCTATAAAAGTTTGGGCCAGATCTGTTTTCGGAATCTCGCTCCAGGTAGTCTGTTTTTTCGTAAAGCCATTGATTCCTTCAGGAATAACTGACTGTTTACGAGGGAAATAGCACAAACCAACCGTTTTTATGCCCGCAGTTATGAGTTCTTTTTCAATCAGGTCGAATGATTCTTTCTCATCAATTTCCCAAAGTATTCCGGCAGATGTTGCCGTATCTAAATTGAATACCTTTTTTTCTCTGGAAATAGAAGCCAGTTGGGAACTCAGTAACTTGGTTGCAATTTTAAATTTTAATCCCATAATTTTGTGCAAAAATAACAATTCGTTTGTTTTACGCTGTTTGAAATTGCTAAAAGTTTTAGATTGATACTAAAAAGCACGATAATTTAATAATCTGTCACTTTTAGTCGATCATCTTCAGAAAATCATCCTCAGAAATAATCGGGATATTCAGCTTTTCGGCTTTTTCAAGTTTGCTGGGTCCGATATTACTTCCGGCCAGTAAATAATTGGTATTCTTTGATATAGAACTAACATTTTTACCACCATTCTGTTCAATCATTTTCTTCAGGTCGTCACGTGAGTTTTTTTCGAAAGTTCCTGAAATAATAATTGAAAGCCCATTTAGTTTTTCCGACCGGTTGGCAATACTTGCTTCGTCCAGTTTCATCTGAAGTCCTTTTTCTTTTAAGCGCTCCAGCAATTGAATGTGTTGCGGATTTGAAAAATAGAGGCGTACACTTTCGGCAATCCTGCCGCCAATTTCGTCAATGGCAGTTAACTCTTCCAGACTTGCATTTTCAAGTCTTTCAATTGTAATCAACCGATGCGCAAGAATTTTAGCGACTGTTTCCCCAACAAAACGAATTCCAAGTGCGAATAGTACTTTTTCGAACGGAACATTGTGCGATTCGTCAAGACTTTTCAGTATTCGTTCTGCAGATTTATCGCCCAACCGTTCCAATTTGCTGATATGCTCTTTCTGCAAATCGTAAAGATCGGCAATATTCCTGATCAGGCCTTCATTGTACAGTAAATCAATAGTTTCAGCCCCAAGTCCGTCAATATTCATTGCTTTACGGCTGATGAAATGTTCAATTTTGCCCTTGATTTGTGGCGGACAACCATCCTCATTCGGGCAATAAAAGGCAGCTTCTCCTTCCTTTCGGATCAAATCTGTTTTACATTCAGGACAATTTTTTATAAAATCGACTTTTGGGAACATTGGGTGTCGCGAAGACTGATCGACACCAATTATTTTCGGAATTATTTCGCCGCCTTTTTCAACAAAAACAGTATCGCCCAAATGCAAATCAAGATTTTTTATAATGTCAGCATTGTGCAAAGTTGCACGTTTAACGGTCGTTCCGGCCAATTGAACCGGATCAAGATTGGCAACCGGAGTAACAGCTCCGGTTCGTCCGACCTGATAGGAAACTGATCGCAGAATGGTGCTTAACTGCTCAGCTTTGTATTTGTAGGCAATTGCCCAGCGCGGCGACTTGGCAGTTGATCCGAGGTACTGCTGCAAACTCAGCGAATTTACTTTGATCACGATGCCATCGGTTGCCACAGGTAATTCAAACCGTTTCTGGTTCCATTTCCGGATGAAAGCGATTACGTCGTCAATATTTGCGCACTTTTCAGTATCCGGTGAAATTTTAAAGCCCCATACTTTGGCTGCCAGCATATTCTCAAAATGACCATCAGCCGGCAGGTTTTCGCCCAGTAAATAGTAAAAATAGGCATCGAGTTTGCGCTCGGCAACCACCGATGATTTTTGAGATTTTAAGGTTCCTGAGGCCGCGTTTCGTACATTCGCAAACGCTTGTTCCCCTTCTTCGGCGCGCTCGTCGTTAATTCGCCAAAACTCCGTAAAAGGCAGCAGAATTTCGCCACGGATTTCAAATTCAGGAGGATAACCAGTTCCTTTTAGTTTTAGCGGAATGGTTCTGATTGTTCTCACATTGGCAGTAACATCATCGCCAAAAGTGCCGTCGCCACGGGTAATTGCCTTGTCGAGCATCCCGTTTTTGTAGCGTAAACTGATGGAAGTTCCGTCGTATTTCAGCTCGCAGACATATTCAAATGCCTGATCGGTTTGTTTTCTGATTTTCTGGTCGAAGTCGCTCAGTTCTTCCTCCGAATAGGAATTGGACAACGAAAGCATCGGATATTGATGCCTGACCTGTCCAAATTCCTTGTTCAAATCGCTTCCAACGCGTTGGGTGGGGGAGTTCGGATCGAAAAATTCAGGATTTTCAGCTTCCAGCTTTTCAAGTTCTTTCAGGAGCATATCAAATTCCTGATCACCGATAACCGGCTGATATAAAACATAATAACGATGATTGTGGTCTTCGAGAATTGAGCGAAGTTCAGTAATTCTCTTCAGGATATTTTCGTTGCCCATTTTGATTAAAATTTGCACTAAAATAGGAAAAAGAAGAGAAACATAGGTGTTTTTTAAATCTGCAGCAAAAAGAAACTATGTTTGCCGGACAATAAAAAACTGTCTTTCAAACTGATATGACCTCTGAATTAAGGTTCAGTCTGAAAGACAGTTCATCAGGAGAATGGCTAAAAAATTAATTTTTCTCTAATTTTTTCTGAAGCAGATAAGAAACTACCAGTCCGATTCCACCGAAGAGAAAGATCATTGAAAAATAAGCGGCTTCTTCGTTCATACCCGATTGGGTAAGTAAATAGCCGGAGAGAATGCCAAGAGCAACTCCAATAAAGAACAGGCCAAGTTTAAAACTTCCAAATCCGTTGCCGGCAGTTGATTTTGTTTTGAAAAGTTCGGGACTGGCTCCTTTTTCAATTAAAGCCAACCGTTCTTTATTTCGTGTTGTGAGATAAACATACAGTGATGCAAAAACCACTGCGAAAAAACCTAAGGGGATTAAAATTTCTACTTGCATGATATTAAATTTTAAGTGTTTAATTGTTTTCGTTCCTGCTGCTATGACGCAGGTGTTTCTTCGCGGTTACAAATAAAATTGAAAAACTTTTTTGTAATTTTATTTTCGAATTTGTAACCGGGTTGTAAAATGTTCGTCTATTGTAAACAGATGGATAAAACCGAAGACATATTTTATATTGAGGCAGTTAGAAAGGGAAATGTTACTGCATTTTCTGTTCTGGTTGAACGATACCAAAACATGGTGTATTCATTGGCATTGAAATTACTGAAAAAGCCTGAAGATGCTGAAGAAATGGCTCAGGACACCTTCGTGAAAGCCTATCAAAAGCTGAATACTTATGAAGGAAAATCGAAGTTTTCGACCTGGCTGTACAGCATCACTTACAATGCGTGTATTTCTGAATTAAGAAAGCGCCGGATTGAATTTAAATCGCTCGACGATCGTCAGATATCGGATCAGGATGAGCAGAAAATGCACGATTATTACAGGGAAACAAAAAAGGAAGATCAGGAAAAATACCTTAACCTTGCGCTTGGAAAATTGCCCGAAGACGATCAGGTTTTGGTTACACTTTATTATTACGAAAATCAATCAATGGATGAGATAAGTGCAATTACCGGACTTACGGTTAGTAATATAAAAGTCAAAATTCACAGGGCACGAAAACGGATGTATTCGCTCTTACACGAAATGCTGAAAGAAGAAGTTTATTCGCTTTTATAGCATGGGGCATGGAGCAAGGGGCATGGAGCAAGGGGCGTGGAGTAAGAAACTTGAAACTTTGAACTTTAAAGATATGAACAAGCTGGATAAACAATTTGAACAAATGATGAAGGGAATCAGCATTGATTCGCCTTCACAAGATTTTTCACTGAAAGTGATGGAACGCATTCAGGCCGAAGCTGTTGTTCAGCAACACTCGCTGGTGAAAGATTACCAGCCGGTTATAAGCAAGCGAACCTGGATCATTATGGTTGCAGCCTTTGTTTTCCTGATGGTGTATATTACGGTTTCGGGTCCTGAAACAACTCAGGTAAAAGAACCGGGGTTTTGGTCAGCCATTTCCGGATCATTGCAGAAAATAAATACAAGTGGAGCTTCAAGTATGTGGCAATCAGTTACAGGTTTGTTTGCATCCATTCCGACAATGGCTTATCTGATTCTGATGGCATCTTTGGCATTGTGGACTTTGGATTCATTCCTGTCCCGGTTCAGACATTCACCTTCTGAAGTTCATATTGGCTAAAACAGCAATTGTCAGGGAGCAAGACGGTGAATTATCCAGTTTTGTCCTTTCTGGCAGAATTCAACTCGGTCATGAAGCCGGTTTGACCGCCCTTGCCAGAATTCAAAATATTCAGGACGAATAAGGAAACCACCCCAATGAGGTGGTTTTTCTATTTCATGGGTTTCAAAATATTGCCTGAAATGGGTGTAGTTTTCATCGAGAACGTTGCGATTTTCAATGATTTCGCTTTGCGGAGATGCCCAGGCACCCAACTGGCTTTCCAACGGCCTTGACAGGAAATACGATTCAGAATCCTCTTCGCTAATCTTTTCAGCTTTGCCTGTAATCCGAACCTGCCTTTCCAGTTCAGGCCAAAAGAATACAACCGAAACATGTTGATTGGCTGTTATTTGCTGTCCCTTTTTGCTGTTGTAATTGGTGAAAAAGACCAACCCTTCAGGAGTCAGCTCTTTTAAAAGTACCACCCTCGAATCGGGATTTCCTTCCAGATCAACAGTCGATAAAACCATGGCTGTTGGATCAGCTTTCTGGCCGGAAATGGCATCTTTCAGCCATAAACCTAACTGGTGAAGTGGATTAGTATTTACTGATTCTTCAGTCAGTTCAAATTTCTGATAATTGGTACGGATATCGCGCAACATGTTTGAATCGTTTTGTTTTTCAGTTAAACACGCTTTGAGCCGTTTTGTTGGTTGCCTAAAACGAATGTCCGTGATGTTACCCAATGTCATAAAAGTCATTCAATTGTCATTTGGTAGTCAATAAGTTGCCAGGAAACGACAACCGAATGACAATAAATGACAACAAATGACAACAAATGACTGACGCAAAATGCCAAATAGGTATACAAACGGAAATCATATAGCCGAATCTATTCCGAAGCCATCAGATCCGCTTTGTAGCCTGCATTTTTCAGCGTTTCAACAATCACATCAGCATCGAGTCCGGAAGTTTCAACAGTCAATACTTTCAGCGGATTTGAAGTATCCACGCTCCATTTCACAATACCTTCTAACTGATCCAGGTGAGGAGTTACAGTGGCAATACATCCCCCACAATTTACATTGGTTTTAAATTTTAAAGTTTTCATTTTTTTGAGTTTATGGAATTATTATAACATTGACAACTATTTCATATCCAGTTTTCTGAATTTCAATCGTAAACTATTGCTTACCACCGATACCGAACTTAAGGCCATAGCCGCTCCGGCAATCATCGGGTTGAGCATAAAACCCCAAATGGGGAATAAAATTCCGGCAGCAACAGGAATACCGATCAGGTTGTAAATAAAAGCCCAGAACAGGTTCTGATGAATGGTATTCACTGTCAGTTTTGATAGTCGTATTGCTTTCGAAATAAGCTGAAGATCGGAGGAAATGATCGTCATTTTGGCAACATCCATCGCAATGTCGGAGCCTTTTCCCATGGCGATGCTCACGTCAGCCTGAGCCAGGGCGTGCGAATCGTTGATGCCATCGCCAACCATCGCCACCACTTTGCCCTGCTTCTGTAATTCCTGAATAAAATCAGCCTTGTCAGAAGGCATTACTTCAGCTTTAAAGTTTTTAAGACCAACCTTTTGCGCCACCGCTTTTGCAGTTTGCACATTGTCTCCGGTAAGCATATAAACCTCAATGCCTTGATTTTGAAGGTCAGCAACAGCTTTTGCCGAGGTTTCTTTTATTTTATCGGCGATCGCTATTATTGCCAGCAATTCAGTATCGCGTGAAAAACACACCACTGTTTTTGCTTCATTCTGCCAGGTTTTAATTTTTGCTGAACTGATTTCGGGAATAATTACATGATAGTCGGCCAATAGGTTTTGATTTCCCACCAAATAAACATGCTCACCAAAATTGGCTACAACTCCTTTGCCGGTAATACTCTCAAATTTGTCAAGGGTAATCTTTTTTCCTGAATTAA
>JAUYTA010000412.1 GCA_030695265.1 Bacteroidota bacterium | reverse complement strand
AAAATCAGCCTCAATCCTGAAACAAACCTTCCGGAGAATTTAAGCGACAAGGAAAGTGCGGTGATTTTGCTGCTCGAAAGCCGGAAAACTGCAACAGTTCAGGATCTCAACCAATTTCTTGGGCAACAGTCGTCGTATGCTATCCTGAAATTGCTGCTCGAGAAAAATGCGGTGATCGTGGAAGAACAATTGCGCGATAGTTACAAACCACGTGTGGTCACTTTTGTGAAACTTAATCCTGAATACAATTCCGAAGAAAAACTGAATGCCTGCCTCGATTCGCTTAAAAAAGCCAAAAAGCAGGAACAACTCCTGAAAGTGTTTCTGGCTGAAACCATCTTTGGCGAAGCGGGTCTGACTGAAATCAGCAAAAAGGAATTGCTTGAAATAGCAAATGCAACCGACGCAGCGCTGAAAAGTCTGGAAGAAAAGAATATTCTGGAACTGTATTCGAATGAAATTGGAAGAATTGACCGGCTGCAAAATGCTGATTTGCAGATCAAAGAACTGTCAGCCCCGCAACAAATTGCGATAGATGAAATAAAAACCCAATTCGAAACCCATTCAACCATTCTGCTCAACGGGGTAACTTCAAGCGGAAAAACCGAAATTTACATTCAACTGATTCAAGAGCAGCTTGAATTGGGCAAACAGGTTTTGTACCTTGTTCCTGAAATTGGACTTACCACACAAATTATTAACCGGTTAAAAGTGGCTTTTGGCGATTTGGCCGGAATTTATCATTCAAAATTCAACGATGCCGAAAGGGTTGAAATCTGGTTCAATGTGCTGAATGAAAAACCGGGAAAGACCGGTCAGCAATACAAAGTAATTCTGGGTGCGCGGTCGGCTATCTTTCTTCCGTTTAAAAATCTGGGACTGATCATTGTTGACGAAGAGCACGAAAATTCGTACAAGCAGTTTGATCCGGCGCCGCGCTACAATGCCCGCGACATGGCCATTCTGATGGGAAATATTCACGGTGCAAAAGTGCTTTTGGGGTCGGCAACACCTTCGTATGAAACGTATTTCAATGCACGAAGCAACAAATACGGATTGGTTGACCTGACCGAACGTTTTCAGGGTGTTGAAATGCCCGAACTTATTGCCGCGAATACGCAGGAAGCTTACAAGCGTAAATTGATGCGCTCGGTTTTTACTCCTGAACTTTTTGACGGGATTACCGATGCCCTCGCCAACAAGGAGCAGGTGATCCTCTTCCAGAACCGGCGGGGTTTTGCGCCATTTGTGCAGTGCGGAAAATGTGGCTGGATACCAAAATGCAAATATTGCGACGTAAGTAAAACCTATCATAAAAACCAATCAAGACTGATCTGTCATTATTGCGGGCACACCACTTCGCTGATTACAAAATGTGAAGAATGCGGTTCAGACGAGATAAAACCACGCGGTTTCGGTACCGAAAAAATTGAAGATGAAATTCAGCTTTTATTTCCTGAAGCGCGCGTTGCAAGGATGGATTTGGATACAACCCGTGCAAAAAAAGCTTACGAGCAGCTTATTTACCAGTTCGAGAACCGTAAAATTGATATTCTGGTTGGAACACAAATGGTTACCAAAGGTTTGGATTTTGACCATGTTCGGGTGGTCGGTGTTTTGAATGCCGATAATTTGCTGAATTATCCCGATTTCAGATCGTACGAACGGAGTTTTCAGTTGATCATGCAGGTGAGTGGGAGAGCAGGCCGCAAAAACCGTCGCGGAAAAGTAATTGTTCAGACATCCCAGCCAACCCATCCGGTGATTCAGGATGTTATTGCGTACGATTATATCCGCCTTTTCAACCGGCAAATGGCCGAGCGCAAGATTTTCAGGTACCCGCCTTACTTCCGGCTCATTAAAATTGTGGTGAAACATCAAAACCGCGACCGGCTAGATCTGGCAGCTTCGCATCTGGCAGCAGCTTTTAAAACTCATTTTAACCGGAATGTGCTTGGTCCTGAATATCCGGTTGTGAGCCGAATTCAACTGTGGTTTCAGAAAGAAATCCTGATTAAATTACCGCGAGACGGCAAAATTCAGGAGGCTAAAATGAAAATCACGGAAATCATCAACCATTCCAAATCGCAGCCAAACAATAGCCAGTTAATTGTTTATGCCGATGTTGATCCGATGTAAATCGGCGTAAATCGGTGTAAAGACAGGGCATTGCCCTGTCTCTACGATGTTATTTTAACGAAATATGTTCCGGTCGTTTATGTTTCCACCGTTTATGCGACCATAACCAGAATTCGGGACGTTTGCAGATAATGTCTTCAAG
>JAUYTA010000405.1 GCA_030695265.1 Bacteroidota bacterium | reverse complement strand
TGAGACTGATCACTGACCACTTTTCATCAACTTTACCTTTTCCTTAAATACCATTTTCTGTTTCGTTAAATCGGTCTCAGTTGGCTACTTTCTTTATCTTTGTGACTAATACATGCAAATGGAAAAACCAAAAAATCGGCTGGAGGTTTGTTTGTCCCCCGCAATCTACGACAAACATGCCGATGACAATAATTTAGTAGTGATTGTCGATATTTTACGGGCTACTTCGTCAATATGCGCGGCCATTCATAACGGCGTAAAAGCAATTATACCTGTTTCAACAGTTGAGGAAGCGCGCGAAATGAAACGTAAGGGCTACATGGTCGCCTCGGAACGTGATGGTTATGTGCTCGATTTTGCCGATTTTGGCAATTCTCCCTTTAATTTTACTCCTGAAATAGTGAAAGGCAAAGAAATAGTGTATTCCACCACCAACGGAACACGCTGCATTCACATGGCCAGTCACTCAAAAGCTGTTTTAATAGGTTCTTTCCTGAATATTTCATCTTTGGCCGATTGGCTGATTACACAGGATTCTCCTGTACTTATTTTTTGTGCTTCGTGGAAAGACCGTTTTAGTTTGGAAGACACGGTTTTTGCCGGTGCGCTTTCAGAAATGCTCCTGAATTCAGGAAAATTTGAAAGCGTTTGTGATGCTGTTACCGCTTCGCTTGATTTGTGGAGCATTGCCAAAAATGATTTGTACGGATATATTCAAAAAACGGCGCAAAAAGGAAGGCTTGCATCGAAAGGAATGGACGATAGTATCGAATATTGCCTGACAGCGGACCAAACATGCACCATCCCTGTATTTCAGGATGATCGCCTGAAAGATATTTCAGAAACACAAAAAGACAGCTGATAAAAATGGGATTTTCTAAATTGGTTTTTTCGCAAATACGTCACATGATCTGTTGTGGTAACACTGAAATTGAAAAAGTAAAAAAAAATAATCCGATTCAGGATTGTTGCCTCGATTTTTTATTCGAATTTTGAAGCTAAATAATTGAATGTTTTATTGATTGAAAATAGTCTTTAACCCATAATTTTTAACCTTATGAAGAAGCATAATTTTTATGCGGGGCCCTCAATTTTGCCGCAATACACGATTAAAAACACAGCCGAAGCGTTGATCGATTTTGCCGGAACCGGTCTTTCTTTGATGGAAGTTTCGCACCGCAGTAAAGAATTCGTTGCCGTAAACAACGAAGCGCAACAACTTTTCAAGGAATTGCTTGATATTCCTGCCGGTTATCACGTGTTGTTTTTGGGCGGTGGCGCCAGCAGCCAATTTATGATGGTACCATTCAATTTGCTTGAAAAAAAGGCAGCATACTTAAACACAGGAACCTGGGCAGACAAAGCGCTGAAAGAAGCCAAATTTTTTGGCGAGGTTGTCGAAGTGGCTTCTTCAAAAGCAAGTACTTACAATCATATTCCAAAAGGATATACGGTTCCTGAAGATGTTGATTATTTTCACATTACAACAAATAATACCATCTACGGAACCGAAATGCGCTACGATTTAGATTGCAAAGTTCCATTGGTTGCAGACATGTCATCCGACATTTTCAGCCGTCCGGTTGATGTTTCAAAATATGCGGTAATTTACGGTGGCGCCCAGAAAAATCTGGCTCCGGCAGGTGTTACCTTCGTAATTGTAAAGGAAGACGCTCTGGGTAAAGTAACCCGTAAAATTCCATCAATGTTGAATTACCGCACTCACATCGAAAACGAATCGATGTTCAATACACCTCCGGTAGTGCCGATTTTCGCAGCTCTGCAAACCTTGAAATGGTTGAAAGAATTGGGCGGCGTTAAGGTGATGGAAAAAATGAACATTGAAAAGGCCGGAATTCTGTATGATGAAATCGACCGCAATAAATTGTTTAAAGGAAATATTCCTGACGCAAACGACCGTTCAGTGATGAATATCTGTTTTGTAATGAATGACGAATACAAAGAATGGGAACCTGAATTTCTTACCTATGCCAAATCACTGGGAATGTTAGGACTTGAAGGTCACCGCTCTGTTGGCGGATATCGTGCCTCAACTTACAATGCACTTCCGAAAGAAAGCGTAATTGCACTGGTTGATGCGATGAAAGAATTTGAAAAAACGAAGCTTAAATAAATCCAATGGAAAAGCAGAATGGGGGTTCTGCTTTTCTTATTTAAAGGGGAAAATATATGAAAAGGGTACTAATTGCTACAGAAAAACCTTTTGCTCCTTCCGCGATGGACCAAATAAAGGGAGTACTTGCAAATGCAGGTTATGAAGTAAAATTGCTGGAAAAATATGCTTCGAAGTCAGACCTGTTGGAGGCAGTGAAAGATGTTCATGCGATCATTGTCAGAAGTGATATTGTTGACCGTGAAGTGCTCGATGTTGCCAAAGAATTGAAAATTGTAGTCAGGGCTGGTGCGGGTTTCGATAATTTGGATTTAGCCACTTGTACTGAAAAGGGCGTCGTTGCCATGAACACACCCGGGCAAAACTCCAATGCGGTTGCCGAATTGGCGATTGGAATGATGGTTTTTATGGCCCGCAGTAATTTCAAGGGAGGCCCCGGTACCGAATTAAAAGGAAAAACAGTTGGCGTTTATGGTTGCGGAAATATTGGAAGACGGGTTGCAAGAATTTCCCAGGGTTTTGGCATGAGGGTAATTGCACTCGATCCCTGTGTGACGAAAATAAGCATGGATCCTTATGACGTAACCGTTGTGCAGACTATTGAAGAATTATTCAGCAAGAGCGAATACTTGTCTTTACATATTCCGTTGAACGAAAAAACAAAGAATTCGGTGAACTTCGACCTGATGAACAGAATGCCTAAAGGGGCGACCCTGGTAAATACAGCCCGAAAGGAAGTGATTGATGAAGATGGCTTGAAAAAGATGCTGGAAGAACGTCCCGATTTTAAATATATCAGTGACATTATTCCTTCCTGTCATGAAGAATTGGCGGCAAAATATGAACTTCGGTATTATTCAACACCCAAAAAACAAGGGGCTGAAACGTCTGAAGCCAATGTGAATGCTGGTGTTGCTGCTGCTGAGCAAATTGTTGCATTTTTCGAAAATAACGATCAGACTTACCGTGTAAATAAATAGGTAACAGTTCATCGATGAAGGAAAACGTATTCGACAAGGAGAATTATACAAACATCAGTTATTCAGGCAAAAGGATTTCGAATGCGGAATTTGATAGTTGTGTTTTTCTGAATTGTGATTTTTCGAACAGCAATCTATCTGAAAACGATTTTATAAACTGCCGCTTTGAAAGTTGCAATTTTGCAATGGCCAAATTGAGCGGTTCTGGCTTGAAGGATGTTCATTTTGCCGATTGCAAGTTGATCGGAATTAATTTTGACCATTGTTCTGATTTCCTTTTCGCTGCGGATTTTCAGAATTGTGTGCTTGATTACGCATCATTCTTCAGGAAAAAAATGAAGAAGTCAAAATTTACCGAATGTTCGCTGAAAGAAGTTGACTTTACCGGGGTAGATTTAGCGATGGCAGTATTTGCAAATTGCGATTTGTCGCGGGCTGTTTTTCATGAAAGCAATCTTGAAAAGGTGGATTTCCGGACAGCGGCAAATTATTCATTCGATCCGGAAGCCAATAAAATTAAAAAAGCAAAATTTTCCTTGTCGGGAGTGCCCGGACTGCTTGGAAAATATAATATTGAAATAGAATAAAAATTCAAAAAATACAAATTTATGGCCATCGTAAAACCATTCAAAGGACTTCGTCCACCGCAAGCCATTGCCAGCGATCTGGCATGTTTGCCCTATGACGTGATGAACAGCGCCGAAGCAGCTCAAATGGCTGAAGGCAAAGCATGTTCGTTGCTTCACATTACCCGAGCTGAAATTGATTGTCCGGAAGGAACCGATGTTCATTCGGAAACTGTTTACCTGAAATCAGTGGAGAATTTTCAAAATTTTCAGGAGCAGGACTGGCTGATTCAGGACGAAGAGGCTAAATATTACATTTATGCGCAAACCATGAATGGCCGCACCCAGTATGGAATTGTTGGCGCAGCTTCGTGCGAAGATTACAACCAGGGCATCATCAAAAAACATGAGTTGACCCGTCCTGACAAGGAAGAGGATCGCATGATTCTGACCCGTTACCTGAATGCCAACATCGAACCTGTTTTCTTTTCGTATTGTGCTGTTCCTGAAATTGATGACATCGTGGCGTCGGTTGTTGACAATCAACCGGCTGATTACGATTTTGTTGCTGAAGATGGTTTTGGTCACCATTTCTGGACAATCAACGATGCTGCTGTCAATCAGAAAATCGAAGAGTTGTTCGCAACCAAAGTTCCCGCAACTTATGTGGCCGACGGACATCACCGAACTGCTGCTGCTGCGCGCATCGGATTGGAAAAGCAAGGTCAAAATCCAAATCATACCGGCAACGAAGAATACAATTTCTTTATGGCTGTTCATTTTCCTGACAATCAGTTGCAGATAATCGACTACAACCGCGCCGTAAAAGATTTAAATGGTTTGACCGAAGCCGGATTGCTGGATAAACTGGCGCAAAGTTTTGATGTTGAACTGGCTGGAACCGAAATTTACAAACCGGTCAAACTGCACGAATTCAGCATGTATCTCTCCGGAAATTGGTACAAACTCACAGCAAAACCCGGAACTTTCAACGACAACGATCCGATCGGCGTTTTGGATGTGACCATCTTGTCGAACCTTGTGCTGGATCAGATTTTGGGAATTGACGATTTGCGTACTTCAACACGAATCGATTTTATTGGTGGAATCCGTGGCCTGGGCGAATTGAAAAAGCGGGTTGATGGTGGTGACATGAAAGTGGCTTTCGCACTTTTCCCCGTTTCCATGCAACAGTTGATCAACATTGCCGATTCAGGAAATATCATGCCTCCAAAAACTACCTGGTTCGAGCCAAAACTTCGCTCCGGACTGCTAATTCACAAGCTTGACTAGGTTGAAAATAGTCTTATAAATAAAACCACATAGGCACATAGTGCACATAGTTTTAAATTTCTATGTGACCTATGTGCCTATGTGGTTAAAATAATTTTTCTCATGAATAACAGAAACATACTTCTCTCAGGCGCGGTTTTTATGACTTTGGGAGTTTTGTTCGGAGCATTTGGTGCACATGCATTGAAAAAAATATTGTCTCCGGATATGCTGGTTGTATACAAAACGGGAGTCGAATATCAGTTTTATCATGCTTTGGGTTTGTTGCTGATCGGATTGATCGGATTTCGTATTGAATCGAAATGGCTCAACTGGTCAGGTATATTAATGATTTTTGGAATAATAATCTTCTCAGGAAGTTTATATGCTCTTTCCATTTCAGGAATAAAAATATTGGGAGCAATCACACCAATTGGAGG
>JAUYTA010000401.1 GCA_030695265.1 Bacteroidota bacterium | reverse complement strand
TGGTGGGTTCAATCGGGATGGCAATTGGAATGTTTGCCATTGGGGCGCTGGCCTTTCTGAAAATTATTGGAATCAGCACTTTGGTTTTCATTATCATTTATACAGCATCATTTATGATGTCGTGGGGACCGATTTGCTGGGTACTGATTTCTGAAATATTCCCGAATAAAATCAGGGGCCGGGCAATTGCAATTGCAGTAGCTGCACAGTGGGCTGCCAACTATTTCATCTCGTCAACTTATCCGGCCATGATGGAATTCAGCGGTGGACTGACTTACAGCTTTTACGGTTTGATGAGTCTGCTTTCATTCTTTTTTGTTTGGAAAATGGTTCCTGAAACCAAAGGAAAAACACTGGAAGAAATAAAAACCAATTCCAAATATTTTTTAAAGCCGCTACTTCGAATGAAGAGCGGCTTTTTTTATGGGTTACTCCCAGCTTCTCCAAATCCTGCTTCCTGTTTCTTCGTGATTTTCAATCCTCAAGTGGGTATCAATTTCCTGCTGCATTTCCTCCACGTGCGATATAACGCCAACTATGCGGTTCTCTTTCCTTAGTGATTTCAAGGTCTCAAAAACTACTGAAAGTGAATCTTTGTCCAACGAGCCAAATCCTTCGTCGAGAAAGAAAAAGTTTTGATTCGAATCGGTAATTTTCTGGATGTTATCAGCCAAAGCCAGCGCAAGTGATAATGCGGCCTGAAATGTTTGTCCGCCTGAAAGCGTTTTAACGCTGCGAACCTTACCGCCATTCAGAAAATCGCGCACCTGAAAGTTGTTGTCATTCGTAATTTCGAGGCTCAGTTTTTGGCGGGTAAGCTGAAAAAACCGGTCGTTGGCCGCATTGCACAAATTCTGAAGATAGACCGACGAAATGTAATTCACAAAACCACTGCCCTTGAACAGCGCCTTCATTGTTTTTATATTTTCAGCCCGCAGTTCCAGCGCCTCAAAATCTTTCCTGAGCATAGCCTGACTTTCCAAATCCTTTCTGAGTTTGGTCAACTGCTGCTCAACTTTTCCTGATTCCTTATTTTTCAGGCTCATATTTTCAGTGATCGAAGCTATTTCTGCCATCAGTTTTTGGTGAGACTCACCATCGTAAATACGATTGTCAACCTCGTTTTGCAACTGTTTAACCTGGCTTTTCTGCAATGCCAACTGATGTTTAAATTCAGTCAGTCTTTGCTTCTGAAGATCAAGATTCAGCTCCTGAGATAAAATCTGCTTTATCTCATCAATTCCTGAAAAATTACTTTGTTCCAAACGGTCGGCAAGCTGTTTTTGAATATCTGCATTTGCTTCCTGTTCCTGTAAAAGGGCTGTACGATTGGCTTCCAGGCTACCGCTGATTGTATCTTTGGTTTTGCGAAGTTCGTTCAACCGGTTGGTCTGTTCGTTAAACTGTTTTTCCAGACGAGCATGTTTTTGCAGTAATAGTTGCTTCTCCTTCTCAATTTCTGCGGAAGTTTTGGTTCGGTAATCATCAGTTTTCAACAACTGAACCTGTTCCGAAAGCGTTGTTATTTCAGTTTGTGCAGCAGTTAGTGAAATCCTGATCTTTTCAATCTCACCCTGAAATTTTTTCTCATTCGAAGCCTCCTTTTCCAAATTGGCATTCGTCTTTTCAAGTTCCTTTTCCTTCTCCTTCAATATCTTCTGAATGCTTTCAGCTACCGAAAATGCCTGACTGACTGTCACTTCATCTTTAAGTCCTTCCCAACGAAAAAGGGCAATATGATCTCCAATTTTTACTTCCAGTTCTTTCAGTTTAGCAGACAATCCGCCAAGATGTTCTGAGTTGAATTTCATCCGGTTGGCTAAATCAGAAAATTGACTGATATTTTCATTGGCATACGAAATTTCCTTCTCAAGTTCACCCCGCTTTTTCAAGGCTTTTGACAGGGCTTCGGCAACACTTTCGGCACTTAAAACCGTTGGATGTTGCAGCGAACCACAAAGCGGACAAGCTTCGCCATCGTGCAGGTTCACAGCATATTCTTCGAGTTTGGCCTGCACCCGG
>JAUYTA010000397.1 GCA_030695265.1 Bacteroidota bacterium | reverse complement strand
GAAGAACAACACGATCTTTCTGCCGATCAGCCTGAAAAGGTGAAAGAATTGCGGGACATGCTTCAAGAATGGAGAGAACGGGTGGATGCAAAAATGATGGAACCAAATCCGGATTACAACAAAAAACTCTAAAATTTTATTCTAACTAAAAATAAAACTATCATGTTTATCGTAAATGATTATTCTTTGGCAATTATCTTTTGTGTAATTACCATGTTTTGTTGGGGCTCGTGGGGAAACACCCAAAAACTGGCAGGTAAAACCTGGAGGTATGAACTGTTCTATTGGGATTATGTCATTGGAGTACTGATAATTTCCCTGATTTCTGCCTTTACCCTTGGCAGTATGGGTGAGAATGGGCGTGGATTCATCAACGATCTTGCACAGGCCGATTGGAAGAATATTGGAAGCGCATTTCTTGGAGGGATTATTTTCAATGCCGCCAATATCCTGTTGTCAGCGGCCATAGCCATTGCCGGAATGGCTGTCGCCTTTCCAGTAGGTATTGGTCTGGCACTGGTATTGGGCGTAATTATCAATTACATGGGTTCCCAAAAGGGCGATCCCCTGTTCCTTGGCGTTGGCGTTGGTCTTATTGCCATCGCCATCGTGATCAATGCACTTGCCTATCGGAAAGCCACTTCAGGGAATACGAAAGTAACGGCCAAAGGAATCCTGGTTTCTGTCATTGCAGGTCTGTTGATGTCTTTCTTCTACCGGTTTGTGGCCGCGTCAATGGATCTGGACAACTTTGAATCACCTGCCGCCGGCATGATGACCCCTTACACTGCAGTGGTTATTTTTGCTATGGGTATCTTTATCAGTAACTTTATTTTCAACACCATACTGATGAAAAAACCAATCAGTGGAGTACCTACCAATTACAAAGAATACTTTAAAGGAAAACTATCGATCCATTCGGTGGGTATCCTGGGAGGAATTATCTGGGGAATCGGGAACTCGCTCAACCTAATAGCAGCCGGTAAGGCCGGGGCTGCCATCTCTTACGGATTGGGACAAGGAGCAACCCTTATCGCAGCCCTTTGGGGGGTATTTATCTGGAAAGAATTCAAGAACTCACCCAAGGGAACCAACGGTATGTTAGTGGTCATGTTCATTCTTTTTGTATTGGGACTTATTTCCATTATTTATGCCGGTCAATGAATCCGAACAATTGAATAGGTGTTGTTATAAAATATAAGCTAACCATAAAAAAAAGAATTGAACAGGACAAAAGTATCTGATTTTTGAGGGTTTTGAACTAGTAACTGTTATCCCAACCATCAAGTCGTTTACCTTGTTACTTCACTTCTCTTTTTATGATTTTGTATTTCAAAACCTTACTGATAAATTTGAGAATATCTGACAATTAGAACTTTCCTGACAACAGTAGGTAAAGATTGGCTTGGTAAGGAGAACACAGATTAACAGCAACAATTTGAATTGATGTAATACGGGTAGTTTCCGTAACAACTCTCCACTCCAAGAATAGCAAGAGGCCAAATGCCTCTTTATTGTTGAAATCTTATTTGCAAAATGAAATTAACAATAATGCTTTATTAAAAAACTAATCCACTGGATAAAATTCTTCAAAAAATATTTTTCCCTTACGATATTGTAGAATTGTTAAAATAATCTGCTAGAACCGGACTTCCGGAGAAGAAATTTGACCGGATTATGGTTCCGAATTTAAGTTACAAAATTGAGTTTTAAACCGATTAAAAAAAACTGAGCGGGCAACTTTAAGTCACCCGCTCAGCAATTGTTATTTTCTTCGGTCTTCCGACTTCCGACTTCCTTACGAAAGCACCGACATGGCAGCGCCAATCAAATTTGCGTTATCGATTCGTGAAATCTGTACTTCTTTATCGCCCAAACCACTTTCAGCCAAAAGTTCTTTTAGTGTGGCATTTACGATGTCAACATATTTTGTATCGTGAGCTTTAACCTTGCTCCAGAATAAACTTCCTTCAGCCAAGACCTGAATTTTCTTCACCGATGGATTGGCAGAATTCAGGTTCATTACCAATCCGGCGATTGATGCAGCTACCAGTTTTGCAGAACGTTCGTATATCTGGAAAGCGGTTTCAACATACGCAAGTTTATAGCCTCCGGGATTGTTCATCATTTTACTCAGACCTGCTGCATCAAGGTTAATATCCAATCCATCGTCCGGGAATGCTGCACGGAAAACGCGGCCGAGGTACATGCCTGAAATCGCTTTTTCGAACCGCTGAAATCCTTTGTTATCCGAATTGTTGTCAACTTCAGTATCAAACACAGTGAGGTTTGGCGGGTTAAAATTGCCCGATTCAAGATTCACCGGAGTTTCCCCTGTCCAACCTTCCAAATCCTGAATTTTTGGAATATAATCGGAGGGGAAGAATGTGGCCATATTGGTTCCTGTTCCCACGATCAGCCCGATGTAAGCATCGTAGCCGGGATTCATCAAACCTGCGAACAAGCTGGTAATGGTATCGTTCACAACCGCAATTTTATTGAAACTGCCATTCGTTTTTTCGTTCAGGTATTTAACCAATGGCTCACCGATCGGGTTCCCTGCCATGCGCGCAATTTTTACTCCTTTTGTCCAGTTTATCAGTTCAGCATCGCCATTGGTAAGCGATTTGGCCGGATATGAAAAGCAATATCCAATTGGACAGTTCTTTGGGATATTTAACTGATTAATGGTCTGCGCCTGAGAATTATAAAGATCATCTTCGGTAAAACCTTCCATTTTCATTTCGGTAATGTCTTTTTCAGCCAAACCGGTAATTTCAGTTTTTTCGCCGACCGATACAACAGCAGCACGAAAATTGGTTCCACCCAAATCGAAAACAACTGCTTCACCTTTTATTCCATCTTTCTTCGGATGTATATAGGTTGGCAAACATTTGATTTCGGTACCATCGTTCTGAAGTCCTGTTTCGATTTTTTGCCTCAGGTCATTGGCAATCTCGAGAAGCTGTTGGGAGCTTAGTGCAAATTGATTGTTCATGTTGTGCTTATTAGGTATTGATTTATAATTTTGCAAGTCGCTAAATTAAGCAAATCATCTTGTTTCAGCAATAGAACAATTCCTGGTATAAAAATTCAGGCATAAAAAAAGCTTCTCGTTACCGGGAAGCTTTTTTTAGCTTTAAGCAAATGGTTATTTACTTATTTCTTCTTTTTCTGAATGAAATAGTAACCTGCTCCAGCTACAACCACTATACCACCA
>JAUYTA010000393.1 GCA_030695265.1 Bacteroidota bacterium | reverse complement strand
TAACCTGAAGTTCAAGTGTAGAAATCAAAAAAACCGGTCAATTCAACTTGACCGGTTTTTAATTAGAGGATACCACAGACTACGTGTCCTAATATTTTGAGGACTGGTTAGGCTTTTTTCACTACAGGAATTATGCCAATTTGTTTTATATCTTGAATATTTGAGTAATCGTACAGCATAAATCCCTTTTCTCCAATCAGAAACAAATAATTGTTCATCGGAATAACATCGTAAGCATTTATGGAAGGAAAACTTTTAACCAGGTTTTGAGTAATCGCCAACGGATCGGCAGCATTGTAAATTTTCAAACCTGCATCGCCGTCACAGATAAACAGAAGGTCATCGTCAATTCCCAATCCTTGCGGTCCATACATCGGATACGATTTGAGCAATTGAAATTGTGAATAACCGTTGCTCATCTTAATCACGTCCAATTGATTGAGCGTTCCGCGACAAGTGTTCCCGCCTTTCAGGGTAACAAAAGCCAGATCGCCTTTAATCACCACCGGGTCGCAGGCAGTCATGTGCGAGAAAGAACCTTTGTGCGACGGTCTTTCAGGAACTTCTAGCGACTTTACAATCATACCGTTTTGAGTTCCGAGAAACAGATGCTTGTCGGTAATAAAAATGGTTTCCACATTCCAGTTCACGTATTCGGTATTCAGCAAAGTAACTTCAGAATTAGAATTCAGCTTAAAAGTCAACAAATTGTTCTGATTCACAATGTATAAAAAGTCAAGATACAAACCGAAACGCGCCATGCTTCCACCAACGCCGAAAGTTGTTCCGGAAGCGCCATTCACTCCACCACTACTGTACGAAGCCATATCCATTTTTTCAGCATTCAATCCACGGTAATAGATTGGATAATAGCGTTGTTCAAGTTCCTGACGAACACTTTTCACTTCCCAGCCGGTTACCACCCCTTTTGCCTCATCCAATTTTGCCAGCGGGTATTTGGTGTCGTAAGTCGGTAAAGTATATGGGAAAATCTTTTTCACGCGTCCGGTCTCTTTAATGCTTGCGAAACTCGAAATGTCAATCGAAACCAGATCGATGTAACTGTCGGCATACAAAATATTCTCCTTTATCGCAATGTCAACATTTCCCGGGATTTCAATAAAACCTTTGTTTTGCGGATTTGCCGGGTTGCTCACGTCGTAAACATGCACACCTTTCATTTTTTCGTTGATGAAAATGTACTGATCCTTGAAATAGATTTTCCCCGGATTGTTCATTTCCCGGGCAACCGTCATTTTTACAGCCGAACGCAAATCCTCGTAACTCAGGTAAACAGGCTCATTGGCCATAAAAGTTTCAAATACTTTGTCGGTACAAGCTGAAGTAAAGGCAAGTACAATTACCAATACTGAAATAATATATTTAGTCTGTTTCATGGCAGTGGTTAGTTAAAGATGAATCCGATTTTCAGTGAAAGGCGCGAAAAGTTGGTTTCGAGCTTGTAGCCATTGTCTCCTGAATAATTCAGTTGATGGTAGCGGTATCCGAACGAAAAGAACCAGCCAAAATTATCGGAGGTAAACCGCTGAAAACCGATGGACGGATTAATGAGGTAACCGCCTTCAGCATTGAGCTTCGAATTATTTTGCGGATACGGCCAATAGGAAGAAGTAGAATAGTTGTAAGTAATTAATTGATTGCGGTTGCCGTCTTCCAGCGGAACCTGATACCCGACCTGTAAATTAACAAAAGGGGTAAATTTCGTGTCCCTGAATTTGTATTGAAATTGTGCAAAAACGGGCATG
>JAUYTA010000392.1 GCA_030695265.1 Bacteroidota bacterium | reverse complement strand
CCAGCTTCCTGAGCAGCTTTCCAGCCTTCTTCAACCGTTTTGAAACCATTATTGTCGAGCACGTCGAAACCGGCAACAGCAAAGAAGTTGCAGGCGAATTGTGCACGCGCTTTGCGCATTCCAAGGTTACCAACCGGCATCATGAAGGCCAGCGGACGTTTGTTGGTTTTTGCATAAACATCGGTTTTATAGCGAAGCGCTTCGAAAGCCTGAGCGCCACGGTATGGTTTCAGTGTTTCAATTTCTGCTTCTCCAGAAGTTAAATCAACAGGAGCAAATACGGCAGGGTTTATTTCCTGATCCAATTTTTCATTGAAATTTGGAAACTGATTGGTTCCCAGAAGGTTTTCGCGACGGGTAGCAATGTTCATATCACGTTTGGCTGCCATCTTTTTAATTTCAGACTGAATAAATCCTTCACGAAGGGCAGCGAGGAATCCACCTTTTTCCTGAATTTCGAGGAACATTTTCCAGGCTTGATCAGCGATGGAAGCAGTCAGTTCTTCAATATAATAAGAACCTGCGCCCGGATCAGCAATTTTGTCGAAGTTCGATTCTTCTTTCAGTAACAATTGCTGGTTGCGGGCAATACGGTCAGAAAATTCGGTCGAATCTTCGAAAATCGCATTAAGCGGGAGTATGGTCATCGAATCAACACCGCCAAGCGACGCGCTCATGGCTTCGGTTTGAGTGCGAAGTGCATTCACATAAGGATCGTAAACGGTTTTGTTCCAGCTACCGGTTTCTGCGTGAATCGTCATTTTGCATGAACATTCATTTTCAGGATTGTATGCTTTTACAATTTGAGCCCACAACAAACGTGCAGCGCGGAGTTTTGCTATTTCGAGGAAATAGTTGGCGCTGATGGACAAATTGAATTTCATTTTTTTAGCAACAGAATCAATTTCCAAACCCTGTTCAGTTAAAGTCGTCAGGTATTCGGCGCCTTGTACCAATGAGTAGGCCAATTCCTGAACGATGGACGATCCGGCGTTTCCGAAATTTTTGCCATTTACAGCCAGTGTTTTGAATTTGGAAAGTTCGACAGTTGACTGAATCATTTTGGCGGCATTTTCTGCAACATGATCCAGGCCTTTGGTGAATTTTCCGGTCAGGGCAAATTTGCCGAACGGATCGTATTCAACCGAAGCACGAATGCTTTTGGGATCCCATTCACCAAGTTTTACGAATTCGACGAACGCTTCTGAAGCTTTTCTCGAGCAACAGCCCACGAAGTTTACTTCAACAGCTTCCAGACTTATGCCTTTTAGCAATACAGATAAATCGGCTACTGTCAGTTCGCTGCTTCCATCAAATACAAAAGCCAACGAATTCACCCCTTTCATCAGATAAGTCAGGGCTTTTTTGTTGGCTTCGGCAAGGTTATTTACTTGAATACTTTGACGGACTAACCATTCGTTGTTGGTTTTTTTGTTTCCTCTGGTGTAAGGAAACTCACCGGGCAAACTGTTCAGGTAATCCAGTTTCTCCAGGTCTTCTTCCCGGTAGAAAGGCTGAACATCGATCCCTTCATTTGTTTTCCACACCAATCTCCGGTTGAAGTCGGCGCCTTTCAGGTCAGCAGTAACTTTGTCCATCCACTGCTGGGTGCTGACTGGTGGAAATTCATTAAAAAGTTTGTTATATTTTTCTGCCATAATGTAACTGTTTTTAAAATCGGGACAAAATTAGTGCTTTTTAAATAGTTAGGATAGCATTCCGGGTAGTTTTTAATTATTAAGTAACATTTGTACGGTTAAGATATTCAATTACTTAGATTAGTATATAAGTGAATTGAATCAAAATGGAGTGAAAGTGTGATTAAAGTCAGGAAAATGAATGAATTAATCCAAAGTCAACTTCATTACATCGGCTTAATCGACTTTTAATAACCATGGAATGCCGCATTTATCCAAAATGTGAATTATATTAATGAATATCAATAAGTTAATAATTGATATTACATGCTTGTTATTGAAATGTAACCGTACCGTAAATTATTATTAATCGTTCTGTAACTATTAACCCATTCCTTAGCGCCATAAATTATTGCCAATCAAATTGAATAACAATGTCAATTTATAATAAAAGCGTTTTTTGAATGGAAATTAAGAAATTATTACTGATTGCTTTCTGGATGGTTATTTCAAATTTTGGAATGACACAAAATGCTGTAATAAAAGGAACGATTACTGATGCAATCACGAAAGAAACCCTGATCGGCGCAACTGTTGCGATTCAGGGTACAACAAAAGGAGCCATATCTGATTTTGATGGAAATTACTCCATAGACAAAGTTGCCAAAGGATCATATAATATAGTTGTTTCTTACATCTCTTACGACAATCAAATTATCCGTACTGAAGTTACCGATGGAAATGCAACGACTGTAAATATTGAACTTAAGCCAGCCTCAATTGATATTGATGAAGTTCAGATTGTTGCCAAACGCCGCGACAATACCGAAGTCTCCATGCTTTCGAACCTGAGAGCCGGCAACCTGATTGTGAGTGGAATTACAGCCCAGCAAATCAGTAAATCACAGGACAAAGATGCCGCTGAAGTAATCCGCCGCGTTCCGGGAATTACGATTACCGATGGTCGTTTCGTGATTGTGCGCGGTTTGGTTGAAAGGTATAATTCCGTAATGCTGAACGGTGCCACCGCCCCCAGTTTTGAAGCCGACAAACGGGCATTTTCGTTTGATGCCATTCCTGCCGGACTTATCGATAATATTTTGATTTACAAAAGCCCGGCGCCTGAACTGCCCGCCGATTTTGCCGGGGCAGCTATTAACGTGGAAACCAAAAGCGTGGCCGACGAAAATAGCCTGGTGATTTCGTACGGTACCAAATATGTGCAACATGCCACCTTTAATAAAGACTTTTCAACTTACTCCGGTAGCAAAACCGATTGGCTTGGATTTGATGACGGCACGCGTAATATTCCCAATGGAGTCCCTTCAAGTAATGAGTATAAGGAACTTTACAATTGGCAAACCGTCGATGATTATTTTCAAAAAACAGAAAAACTCGATCAGATCGCAAAGCTGTTCAGCAATAACTGGGAAACAAAATCAAAAAATCCACTGCCCGATCAAAACATATCGGCCACTTTGCAACGCCGTTTCGTATTGGGCAAAGTTTCAGTCGGTAATATTTCATCTTTAAATTATAGTTCTACCAGCGAATGGTTAAGCGTTCACCGACTTGAATATGGGAATTATACAGAAGAACAAAACAAAGATTTTGACTTCGATGACAAGCGGAGCAAAGAATCAGTAAAAATAGGGTTCATTCACAACTGGAACATTCTATACGGGAATAACCAGAAATTTGAATTCAGGAATTTCCTAAATCAGATGGGAAATAAAACCACCAGCGTACGCGATGGTATCAATTATTATAATTTTGAAACACTGAGATATTTTGATTTGAAGTTTGAAAGCCGCCTGGTGTATTCAGGACAATTGGCTGGTGAACAACATTTCAATCATAACCGCACCAAACTCAATTGGATGGCCGGATATGGCCTTACAAAAAATAAGCAACCCGACAACCGCAGGTTAGCCTATGGCCTTGACGAAAATGAAGGAAGCAGTAACTTTAACAAGTACTATTTGAGATTGCAACAAGTCCCTAACGCTTATATGGGAGGCCGTTTATGGCTCGACCTGGATGAAAATATAAAAGAGTACAAAGCAGATTTCGAGCATTTGTTCCATCTGTTCAATAGCGAATCCGATTACACACTTAAAGCCGGAATGTATTATCAGCAGAAAAACCGTTCATTCGATTCACGTCTAATAGGTGCAGTGGCGGTAAATGGCCCTCCTGATATTTTCTACAAACCATTAAATGAGATTTTTGCAGACGAAAATTTCTACTTTGATCAAACTCTTCCATTTAATCAGCATGGACTTTCGTACCGCGATAACACCAATGCAAGCGACAGTTACAAGGCCTTCGACGAACTTGCAGCCGGATATGTTGGGCTTAAAATTCCATTCACTCCAAAATTAAACCTTTACGGAGGTGTGCGGATCGAGAAATTCCACCGCAAGATCAGCGATTTTTACGAAAAAATCGGGAATACCGATGAACTTGACATTATTCGCGACACGTTAAATGTTTTTCCATCGTTAAACCTTACGTATAACCTGAATGAGAAAAATCTGTTCCGTGCATCTTATGGCAAGACAGTAAACCGCCCTGAATTCAGGGAAATGTCGAATTTCGTTTATCAGGACTTCGAAATGTTTGTATTGGTACATGGGAACGAAGAACTCCAGAATGCATATATAAACAACTACGATTTCAGGTATGAATGGTACCCTACTCCCGGAGAAATTATTTCATTGGCTGCTTTTTATAAAGATTTTACCAACCCTATAGAAGCATTTCTGATTCCGGCAGGGACCGGTTACGATTACAAACCTTACAATACCGAAGAGGGCTACAGCATGGGACTTGAGCTGGATGTCAGGAAAACGCTTTCTGAATTTAAAAACTCCGGAAGTTTCTTTCGCCACCTCAAAGATTTGACTATAATATTTAACACATCGCTTATCAAGAGCGAAATAAATGCTGAAAAACAAGGTTTTGCCCGCGAAACCAAACGTATCATGCAAGGGCAATCACCCTATATCATCAATTTAGGATTGAACTACCAACCCGAAGATGCCGGATTAACAATGAGCCTGAACTACAACCTGATCGGGAAGCGCATTGTTTATGTCGGAACACCGACCAATCCGCACACCTGGGAACTTCCAAGAAATTCGCTTGACCTCACTGTCGAAAAAAGTATTGGCAAACGTGTAAGCCTGAAAGCCGGAGTAAAGGACATCCTGAACCAACCGGTGCACTTTGTACAATATTACGGACCTGCTGAGGAGTTTGAAATGGACACCTACCGCTATGCCCCGAACCGGAATTTTTCGTTCGGGGTGATGATAAAACTCTAATAATGAAATATATATTAGATATTCAAAAAAAAACAAGGCAATTATTTTAAGTAATTAAAAATTTAAGTCATGAAAAAAATTTCACTTTCTTTAATCCTATCATTAATCATTACGGGTGGCCTTTTTGCTCAGGACATCATGAATGCATTTTTTGATAAAGTAAATTACATTGGCGCTTTCGACGGAGCTTCCAACTGGACTTACGGCTGGACCGAATGGAACCCTGTAACCAAAGTTTATCCTGACGCAACAGTGACCAAAGGTAACGGACAGTTCTCACGTTCGTCGGGACTACACATTACAGCCAACGAAACCTGGAGCGGAGTGATCAAACTCGACGGCTGGGTATATGTTGACGAAGGTGCAACCCTGACTATCGCCGCCGGTACAATTATTCGCGGTACACAAAAGAGTGCGCTGGTTGTTGAACGAGGCGCAAAAATTATGGCTGTTGGTACGCAAACCAACCCGATTGTATTTACCTCCAACAAAGGCGCCGGGCTACGCTCGAACAGCGACTGGGCCGGACTGGTTATCTGCGGAAAAGCCATTAATAACATCGCCGGTGGCGTAGGTGTGGCCGAAGGTGGTATTGAATCGCAATATGGTGGCACCGTGGCTAACGATAATTCAGGAGAATTAAAATACGTGCGTATTGAGTTCCCCGGCTACGAAGTTGCCACAGGAAAAGAAGTAAACGGACTGACACTTTGCTCAGTAGGCAGCGCAACCCAAATAAATTACGTGCAGGTTTCCTATTCGGGCGACGATGGTTACGAATGGTTCGGAGGCTCGGTAAATGCCAAATACCTGATTTCGTACAAAACGGAAGACGATGACTTTGATACCGATAACGGTTTCAGCGGGATGGTACAGTTTGGGTTGATTTCACGCGATCCCGATATTGCTGAAATTGACGATGCCGCCAACGGGTTTGAATCGGACAACGACGCTTCGGGCAGCGGGGCTACTCCATTTACTTCGGCCATTTTCAGCAACATCAGTGCATTTGGCCCTGCAAAAAGCGCTACCGAACCGTTAACATTGAAAACCTACCATGCAGGAGGCTCTGCATTGCGTTTACGCCGCAACACCAAACTGCAAATCTACAACTCGGCCTTCCTGGGTTGGGGAATGGGGCTCCGTTTAGAATCAGACGGTAGCCAGACTGCTGCCAATACCGATGTACTTACCATCAAAAATACCATCATCTCAGGTATCCGCGGAGACAAATTTAAAGAGGACGGTACAGTTTTCGATGCTGCTTCTTTGCAAGCCTGGTTCCTGAACGGCTCACGCGAAAATCAGTTGATCAACAACAATGCTGATGTGAAAATTACTGATCCGTTCAATTATATCGCATTAAATTTCCAGCCTGCCGCAGGTTCATTGGTATTTGATGCCTCATACTGGATACCAACTGCCGTTAACCCAATTGCAATTTCAAACGAAACTAAACTGGTCAATTATCCAAACCCATTCAGCGGAAGCACCAATATTGAGATTCAGCTTGAAAAAGCATCGTATGTGCGTGTTTTTGTGATTGATATGGCTGGCCGTACAGTTGTAAGCCTTCAGGAAGGTAACCTGACCGAAGGCAAACACCGCTTTGTATTTGACGGTACCGCCCTCCCAAAAGGTTTATATTTTGCAAAGGTTGTTAATGGGAGCGACCAGAAAGTAGTTAAAATGATTTCCAAATAAGGAAATATTGCATATTGCAAACAAAGAGCTTCACCGGCCCCGAGTCCTCGGGGCTGATGAAGCTCTTTTAAACATTGTTTCTAAGGTGCAGCGCACCTAAATATTTGTAGTTTTGTTAATAGAATTTGAACACCAAAGGTGCAGCGCACCGTAATATTTAAGAAATTTGGTGTTAAATTCCGGTTCGATGCACCTTGTTCGCTGCTGAATCCTGAATGAAAATGATTCTACCACAACAATTAGCTGGTGATAGAATTGCAAGAAAAATAAAAGAAAAAAGAACGCCATGAAAAAAATTGGTTTATTATTTGGATTGATCGGCTTGTTGTTTTTTGTGAGCAACGCCCAGGAACTGAAAGAAATTGATGGTATTTATTATGCAGACAGCGTTGCTTATACCGGGAGATATGTGACCCATTTCCCGAATGGCAAAGTCAAAATTGAACTGAACCTCGAAAACGGCATGAAGAATGGCACGGCCAATGTTTATTTCGAAAATGGCTTGCTGAATGAAGTACGCTCATACAAGAATAACCTGATGCATGGATCGTGGATAACTTACAACGATCAGAAAGTATTGACCGGTTTGGCCAATTACAAAGATGGACAAAAGCATGGCGCCTGGATGATTTGGGATGCCAGCGGAAACCTGCTTTACGAACTGCATTACAACATGGGCGAAAAAGTGGGCAAGTGGCGCAACTTTGGGAAGAATGGCGAAATTGTCAACGAACGCGAATATCCGGAAAAACCGAAAAAAGAGTGATCAGTGGTCAGTCACAGTGATCAGTAGCGATGTGGAACCATAAACTTGGAACTTCTTCTTTTGTAACAAAACTTTAATCGAAGCTTAATTCAGCTGTAATCGCAGAGATGTACTTTTGATGATGTAAACAGGGAAAAATAAACAAAAAAAATACAGTCATGAAAAAAGTAATCTTTGCCATTCTTGTCGCATTTGTTGCCACATCGGCATTTGCTGAAAAAACAGAAACAAAAGCAGATTCTAAGTTGGAAACCAAAACAGAAGCCGCTGTGCTTTCATTAAGCGGAAATGTGATCGATGAAATCTCAGGAGAATCTTTGGTTGGTGTTGAAGTTAAAATTGAAGGTTCAGATATTAAAACTTACACCGATTTTGATGGCCATTTTGTAATTAATAACCTGAAAGCTGGACCATGCAAACTGGTCGCAAGCTACACCTCGTACAATAAAAACGAGAAAACATTCAACATCAATGCGAAAACCAATCAGGTAAAAATTGAACTGCAAGCCTCAAAATAATTTGGTTTGCGGGTCGGATTGTTCATTAATACTCAAGATTAAAACCTCTTCTTTAAGCCGGAAGGGGTTTTTGTTTTTTATGATATTCAGGACAGTGATCTAAGCAATTTCAATACTGACATCCATTTCAATTAGAACCTTCTGGATAGCAATAAGCAAGCGATCAATATCTTCAATAAATAGCTGACCGATATTGCCAATCCTGAAACAGTTAGTATCGCTCAGTTTTCCCTGATAAATTACCTGTCCACGCTGATGTAGGCTCTCGTAAAAACGTGTAAAATCGAAATTTGGATGTTCAGGAAACAGGAAGGAGGTAATGATGTATCCCTGGTCTTTTTTATCAAGATAAGTTTTCAGTCCGAGCGCTTCGGTGCCTTCAATTAGTCTGCGGTAGTTTTGTTGATACCGTTCCGATCGTTTTTCAATTCCGCCTTCCGCTTTTAATTCTTCGATGGCTTTGCGGAAGGCCAAAACAGATTGAATCGGCGGAGTAAACCGGAACTGGTTGTTCTTTTTCATGTCGATCCATTGCCCGTACAGATCGAGTGAAATCGTGCGGGCATTTCCATAACAGGCTTCGAGCGTGCTCGTTTTACAAACAATAAACGAAAAGCCGGGAACTCCTTCAATGCATTTGTTCGACGACGACACCAAAAAATCAATGTCAAGCGCTTTTATATCAATCGGTACTGCGCCAAAACTGCTCATGGCATCAACAATATAAACTTTGTTATATTTTCGGGCTACCAAACCAACACCTTCAATATCATTGAATATTCCGGTAGTTGTTTCGCAGTGAACAATGGCCACATGAGTGATCGTTTCATCCGTTTCCAAGGCTACATCTACATCCTGTGCCGGTGGAACAATGTTTTCACGATAACTTAAAGTGGAGGTTTTTATACCGTATATCTCCGCCATTTGTCTGATCCGTTCGCCATATGCACCATTGGTAATCAGGAGCAAATGTCCGTAAGAAGGTAACGCAGTTGAAATAACCGATTCAACACCAAAAGTCCCTGATCCCTGCATCAAAACGGTATCGTATCCATCATCCGGACTTAAACCGGCAATAGCAAGTAATTCACTGCGTATTTCTTTTACGACTTCCAGAAATTCCTTGTCGCGCGAGCCCATATCGTGAAGCATGGCTTCCTTTACTGAAAGTTTAGTGTTTAAAGGGCCGGGGGTGAATAATTTGTTGTCCATATTAATTGGTTTAATTACAAATTTATATTGATGATATTCAACCCTTTCAGGGT
>JAUYTA010000375.1 GCA_030695265.1 Bacteroidota bacterium | reverse complement strand
GAGGGCTTCAAATGGGGTAATTATTATTACCACAAAATAGGGTAAAGGCTCACCCCTTGGGAAACCAGTTGTTAACATTTCGTCAAATGTAACCATTGATGCCGTTTCACGCCTGCCTGAAGTACAACAAACCTATGCACAAGGTACATTGGGAAATTTTGCCGCAAGCAATTCATTCACCTGGGGACCTAAAATTACCGATCTGCCTAAAAATACAACTTATGGTGGGGATAGTCAAGGTAAACCCGGATTATTTTTCGATCCCTATAAAGGTCAATGGGTAACTCCACAAGCATTCAATAACCCCAAGAACTTTTATTCTCAGGATGGTTATACTTACAATAACAGTATCAATGTAAGTAATTCAACTGCATTTGGTAATTATTCAATAGGCCTCGGAAGCACTAACCAAACTGGTATAATTGACAATACCGGTATGGAAAGGTACACTGCCAAAATAGCCGGTGATTTTAAGCTGAATGAAAAATGGAACATGGGTTTTGCCGGAAATTTATCGGATGTGAAAATTGATAAATTGCCCTCGGGTAACGATAGTTGGCTATTTGCCGTTTATGGCGCCCCTGCATCATTCGATTTAATGGGAACCCCATACCATCAGCAAGGAACTTTTGGACCATATCGCCAGATCAGTTACCGTGCCGGAGTTGGAGTTAATCCACGATGGGCTACCGTAAATAATCATTATAACGAAGCCACCAAAAGATTCTTTGGAAATACTTATTTTGAGTACAAACCGGCAAATTGGATGAATATAAAATATCAAGTGGGAATTGATAATTACACAACAGACAATGAAGATTATCAGGAAATGGGACATTCAAACATTGCCACAGGAACTCAATTGCCTACTCCTAATAACCCGGTATATGCTTTTGTACAACCAACCGGAGGCCGAAAAAACAACTATGGCTTAACCAGACAAAATTTGAATTCACTCTTAACAGTTAATTTCAAACACGAATTCTCTTCTGATCTTAAAACAAATCTTTTATTGGGAAACGACATTAATCACAACAAGAGTGAATACTATGATATGTTAGGTTCAAATTTCACTACACCTGGATGGAATAGTATGTCGAACGCTTCAACCCAAACGGCCTCCTATAATAAATACTCACGCCGTACTTCCGGCTTCTTTGGCAACCTATCAGTTGATTACAAAGACATGTTGTTTTTTAACGCCACCGGACGATACGATATAATTTCTTCAATGCCAAGAGACAGCAGGAGTTTCTTTTACCCATCTGCTTCATTGGGCTTTGTTTTTACTGAATTAGAACCGCTAAAAGACAATTCTATATTATCGTTTGGAAAAGTTCGTGCTTCCTACGCCGAAGTAGGACAGGCTGCTTCAACGTACCTGCCTAATCCGATTTTTGTTACAGGTGGAGCTTCAAGCGGATTCCTCAGCTATGGGATTACTTATCCGTTTAGTGGGGTCACCGGGTATAAAAATTCCCGTACCATTTATGATCCAAACCTGAAGCCTCAAAATACCACATCCTACGAATTTGGTGTTGAATTAAAATTCTTCAACAACAAATTGGGTGTTGATTATAGCTATTTTATTCAGGATGCTGTTGACCAGATTTTCAGTGTGCCGTTAGCCGGGTCAACCGGATATGCTGAGCTTGTTATGAATGCTGGACACATGGAAGGTAAAGGTCATGAAATCATACTTACTGCAACGCCAGTGTCAATGAAAGACTTTGAATGGAATTTAACAGCCAACTTCTCCAAAATAGTAAATACAGTAATCGAACTTGCGGATGGAGTGGAAAATATCAGTCTGGGAGGTTATGTAACTCCAAACATCCGCGCTTCGGCAGGCGATACTTATCCATCTATCTACGGTGAACGTTTTAAACGTGATGCTCAGGGGCGGATTCTTATTAATGATAACGCAGCAAGTCCAACTTATGGGATGCCTATGGTAGGTGAGTTTGGTAAAATTGGCGATGTTTCACCTGATTTTATTGTTGGGTTAACCAATAACATGACTTTCTTTAAGACTGTTGGAATATTTGCCAGTCTGGAATGGAAACAGGGTGGACAAATGTATTCAGGAACAAATCGTTTGATGGATTTGTATGGTACAACCAAGAAAACCGAAAACCGTGCTGATGAATTTATCTATCCGGGATTCAAATCTGATGGTACACCAAATGATATCAAGCGTGGTGGTCCAAATGATCTGAATGCATATCAAACTTTGCAGACAAGTGTTTTAAGTTCATTACCTGAGGCACAAATCTATGAAACATCGTTTGTAAAACTCAGGGATGTTGGTGTAACAGTAACCATTCCAAAAAAATTCACATCTACAATTGGAATTAATAAAGCTGCCATCGGATTCGTCGCGAGAAATATTCTTTTATGGACACCACTACCCAATTTTGATCCGGAAACATCACAAGGGCAAGGGAATATGCAGGGTGGTATGGACTATATGTCACTTCCGCAAACAACATCTTATGGATTTAACCTTAATCTGACATTTTAATCTTATAATTTGACTATTATGAAAATGATAAAATATATTTTTACGCTGGCGCTTGCATTTACAGCTTTCTCTTGTAGCGAAGATGCAATGGACGAAGTCAACAAAGACCGCAATAATTCCATTGCGATGGATGCAAAAAACCTCCTTCCTGACGCGATTTTGAAAACCTCCCATGAAACGACTGCAACCGACCTTGCTTGGTACGCAACCGTTTATATTGAACATAGTGCCGGAACATGGGCGCAATCTTCAGATGCTGATAAAAGGGTTGGGCAAACCTCTGCTTCAATGGCAAATAATAGCTGGAATAATATCTATAATGTACTGACTATTTGTAAAACAATTCTGGCTAAGACTGACCCAACAACTGGGGAGGAATTTGATAACTACTGGGTGAGGGGTGTTACTCAGATTTTGACAGCTTATAACCTGGCAGTAGCAACTGATATGTGGGGCGAAATACCCTGGACAGAAGCCTCACTGGGTACAGTAAATCTAAAACCTAAGTACGAAAAGCAATCTGTTATTTATGGTTATATTCAGGCAATGCTTGACGATGCTATTGTGAACCTGAATAAAGCTACCATTATGTCAGCTGACAAAGACTATATCTATGGAAGCTTAACCACTTTAGCGGCCAATAAAGCTGCATGGATTAGGGCAGCTTATTCTTTAAAAGCCAGGTATTTTATGCGTTTGAGCCAACGAGACAACAATGCCTCAGCTTCTGCACTTACTGCATTGGCCAATGGTTTTACAGCTGCCAACCAGGGATTAATCTTTGCCAAATACGAAGCATCCAACACCAAGTCTAATCCCTGGTGGGAATTCAGGTTTATTCGCGCCCATCTTTCAGTCTCAACTACATTGTTGGGCATTATGAGTGAAAGGAATGATCCTCGAAGAGATGTTTATTTTACCAAGATTGGCGGAAATATAGTTGGGGCACCCAACAGCACTGCACTGGAAGTTCAGACAGGAACCTATTCAAGGTCTTTGTTCACAGACGGCAATACAGCAGCCAGAACAGTTCCGACACCACTTGTAACCTACCATGAATTAAAATTCCTTGAAGCTGAAGCAAAATTCAGAAGCAATAATGCAACGTGGAAAGCAGCATTGCAGGAGGCTGTTGTTGCTGCTTTTGCCTCAAAAGGGCTCACCACCGGTGCAGCTTATTATACTGCCGAAGTTGAAAAACTTTTAACATCAGGAAATGAGTTGAAAGAAATTTTAACGCAAAAATACATAGCCATGTATGAGGCTGAAGCTATGGAATCATACAATGATTACCGTCGCACTGGAATCCCAACGATGAAAAATCCATTAAATGCTTCTATCGGATTCGTAAACAGATTCCCTTATGCATTGAGTGAAGAATCATCAAATTCGGCCAATGTTCCCAAAGTTGATATCTATAAAGATAAAGTTTGGTGGGCTGGTGGCACTGAAAAGTAATTGAAATTTAAAATATAAAAGAGGCTGTCTCGTAAGAGTTCAGCCTCTTTTTTTCCTAAGTTCAGGCAGAATAATTAAAGCTGAATGAAAAAAAATAAATCATTGAGCCTAAATACTGTCATAGTTGCCTCAATTTAAAGTCTTAAATATCCGGACAGGATGGTCCTGCATTTCTTTCAGTCTTTTTTCAATTTCTCTCCAGTTTAATTTTGAACCATGAGCCATCTGTATTGGTTCGTTATAATTTATATCTTCAAAATAGTTTATTCAGGTGCTCCAGTGTTGAATCGTCGATTGTTGTTTTGTGTAACATTTTAAGTCTTCTTTTCTCAAATTAAAAACTGAACACACAAACGAAAGATCTTTTGGATTCAAATAGGATATTTGAATTTAAAACGTACCTGAAGCTTTTCAGTACTTCGTTATTGCAGCATTGAACCGAAAGCCAATACCGTGAAGGTTCAGTATTTTAATGCTTTCGTCGCTGCCAAGGTATTTCCGCAACCTTGAGATAAAAACATCGAGGCTACGTCCAAGATAGTAATCATCTGATCCCCAAACTTTTTTCAGGATGTCTGACCGGCTAAGAACCTTGTTCGGGTTATCGCAAAAATACCGTAACAATTCAGCTTCCTTGTAGGTCAATGTTTTACGCTCTCCATTGGCATCAAGTATCAAACTGTCGAAATAGAAGTTGAAATGACCCAGTTTATAATAGTTCTGGTCGCTGGCAGTTTCATTTGCAGGAAGGGTGCGTTTCAGGAAAATCCGGATTTTCAGCAGCAATTCTTCCATGCTGAATGGTTTGGTAATGTAATCGTCGCCGCCAATGGTCAATCCCGCAATACGATCTTCAGTCATCGAACGGGCAGTGAGGAAAATGATCGGCACATGGTCATCCATTTCCCTGATTTCTTTGGCAAGCGTAAATCCATCCTTTTTCGGAAGCATTACATCGAGCAGGCACAGGCTAAATTTTCCGGGTTCAAATATTTTCAGCCCAGCTTCGCCATCTTCGACCGAAGTTACCACATAACCAGCTTGTTCCAGATTATCTCTAACTATAAAATTGAGGGTTTTGTCATCCTCAACCAGCAGAATTTTTTCGCCTTGGTAGTTCATTTTATTGATTTGTGAATTTCAACAATAAAAGTACTTCCTTTCCTTGGATTTTCGATCACTTTTATTTGCCAACCATGAATTCCGACATTTTTTTTCACATAATCCAATCCCAGGCCAAAACCCTTTACGTCATGCACATTTCCGGTAGGAACACGGTAAAAGCGGTTGAAAATCTTTTTGCGGTAGTCTTTGGGAATCCCAATACCATTGTCATTAAACGAAATAAAGTAGCGATCCTTTATCTCTTCGAGCCTGATAATGATATCCGGAACAACCGAGCAATACTTGATTGAGTTATCGAGAATATTAAAAATCAGGTTCGAAAAATGCAACTTGTCGGCGGTTATACCGGCATTGGAAACATTTGAAACCAAATTTATTGAGTACGCATTTCCATTCTGACTGTTCTTAAATTCAGCTATTGCCTCAGTAATAAATGAATTCAATTCAATTTGTTCCAGTTTTAACTGAAGCTTTGTTTTTTCGATGGTCGCCATTTGAAGCAGCTTCTCTACCTGGGCAGAAAGCCGCCTGTTCTGCTGGGCTATTATTTTTACGTATTCGCTCAGGCGCTCGGGCTGCTCAATAATTTTCGGATTTGAAAGGACTTTCGATGCAAGCTCAATGGAGGCGATGGGCGTTTTGAATTCGTGGGTCAGGTTATTAATGAAATTCTTCTGAATCTCGCTCAACTGCTTTTGTTTGATAATGATATAAAGCGCATATCCGAAGAATATCACCACGAAAAACAGAATTCCGGTCATTAAATACCAGGCTATCAGGCGCGAATTATAAAACTGCGACCGGTCGGGAAAATGAACGCCAAAATAATAAGTGTATTTTTCGCAGGTAGGTAAATTGCAAACGCTGGTCTTTTTATTGGTCTTCCCTGAGTGTTTATCATACAACATTTCCTCCTGACTGCAGGAAAGCGTGTCGTGACTTTTGACAGATTTTTTATTGGCTTTTTGAGATTCTGCTTTGGAAATATTTCCCTGCACCATTTTCTTTGAATCGCAGTCGTATATTCCGTATTCAAACGGAAGGTTTAAATTTCGTTTTTTGAATTCGACGGCAAGTAAATGTTCCAGGATATTCGGGTCAATAACATCGTTTACATTGACCACGTAATAATTGTTTGAAATCTGATCGACCGGGCAAACATCTGCCGGTTTGGCTGTGTGACCGCGAATTTTGCTGTTGTACTCATTTATCTGGGATGCCACACTGCGCAAAGCGTTTGTAGTCAATTCATGAAACTGCTTTTCATTCAGATCAACCGATTTTTTCAGGAAGAAAAACTGAACCAGCAGTATTCCCAACACTGAAATCGTTGCCATAATAATTACAAAACCAATCGAATTTCTCTTCATAAAGCCGCAAATATTTTGCTATTTCAGCACGAAACTACGCAAAAAAAACGTCTCTATAATTCATTAACAGTTCATTAACAAAAGTTAGGTGGTATTAACAGCAATTAAAAGAAAGGTTTTATAGTTTTGCATATTAGAGAACAATAAAATAAATTTACAGCTTATACTTTCAACAAAATATTGATTGTCTCACCAATAAAAAAAGATTTATATGAAACATAGATTTACGCTTTTACTGGCTGTGGTAATATGTTTGCCGTTTATTATTCAGGCACAATATTCCCCTGCAAAATCGCGCATTGCCTTTGAAAAATTACAGCACGATTATGGAACATTCAAGGAAGAATTGGGTATTCAGACTGTTTCATTCAATTTCAAGAATGCCGGACCTGTTCCGTTAATTATCAACAATGTTCAGGCATCATGTGGTTGTACTACTCCTGAATGGACCCGCCAACCGGTTGCACCAGGCGCTTCAGGACTGATAAAAGTTAGTTACGATCCAAAAAACCGGCCCGGAGTTTTCAACAAAACCATCAGGGTTAGCTCCAATGCTGAGAATGCCGATGTTGTTCTAACCATTCTGGGCAACGTAACCGCCCGCGCACGAACCATCGAAGAAGACTACCCAAACGAAATTGGCCCGCTGCGCGCAAAAACCAACCATGTGGCTTTTGGACAGATCAAAGAAAATCAGGTAAAAAAAGACAGTGTTGAAATCGTCAACAATTCGGCACAACCTGTACAACTAAGTTTTAAAACGCCGCCTCCCCACCTGAGCGCTGTGATAAAACCGGCTACCATCGCACCAAAACAAAAAGGCTACATTGTGGTATCATTCGATGCTTCAAAAATTAAAGCTTATGGTTTTGTAATGCACCGCATATATTTGAACATCGATGGCAAAGACGATTACCGAAACTCCATAGCAGTTAGCACAACGCTTGAAGAAGATTTTTCCGGTTTGTCACCGGCAGAGTTGGCTACAGCGCCCGCAGTAAAATACGATGCTGAATCGTTTGATTTTGGTGACATTAAACCGGGAAGCAAAGTTGAACATACCTTTAACCTGAAAAACATTGGTAAACGGGATTTGCTTATCCGCGATGTGAAAAGTTCTTGCGGTTGTACGGCAGTTTCTCCTTCAAAAAACATGATTGCCGCAAATGAAAGTGTGCCGTTGAAAGTTGTATTTGATTCAGCCGGCAAAAGTGGCCGTCAGAACAAAACAATCACCATTATTACCAACGACCCGAAAAATCCAACCACTGTGTTGCGAATTGCGACAAATATTTTGACACAATAACCAACAAAGAACGATACTGAAAGCCGGTTTCCCATGTGGGGAACCGGCTTTTTTGTTTATACACACTTCCGAAACTCTGGCACCGGTCAGGTTGATCACCGTTTGCCTCGGTTGTATCTAACTTGCCATGTTGCAGCCTCATCAAAGCCAATAACAAGCGGTAAATAAATTTATGTTTTCAAACATAGTTAAACAAGGTAACCTTTTGGCATTTTTGGGAATTAATAGTATATGTTTACTTTATCAACCCAAAAAACCAAAAACATGCAACGTTCACCTCCCTTACCAATTAATTCATGCGCTTACCTACCCAAAATACCACAAATTATTAATCAATCATTAAAACAACTATATGAGCATACTTAAAAATTTAATCTTTATCGCCCTACTCTTTGCAGGCAGCTACAACTGTTTTGCACAGGAGATAAGCATTCGGGGTGGATTCAATTTGTCGCAAATGGCCGAAAAAGTTGATGGGCTTATTGTATCAGATGATCCAAAATTAAATCCAGGTTTTAATTTTGGTCCTGTCATTGATTTTCCTGTTTACAAATTATTCTCCTTTGAGACAGGATTGTTGTATTCAACAAAAGGATTGTTTCGAAAAGGTATTTATGGCAACGGTGAATCTACTTATTCATGGCGATTAAATGTTGCTTATTTGGAAGCTCCTGTAACGTTTAAAGCTAGCCTACCAATTCGAAATTTTGAATTATTTGGAACGGCTGGTGGTTACATTGCCTCTGGATTATTTGGAAGTTTGCTTGAGAGAGTTGATATTTCAAATAATACTGGCATTTGGCATAAAATCGATTGGGAAGGTGAAGGAATTTCAATGAAGCAATTCGATTACGGATTGAATTTTGGCATTGGAGCCAAGTTTAAGTATGTAGATATAGGTATTTGCTATCAAATTGGCGCTGCCAATCTTGCAAAATTTGACAAAGAAGGTTCATTATACAATAGAAATATTGAGATTTATCTAACTTATAATTTGTGGAAAAAAACTAATTTGTAAAATCTAAGAACAATGAGAACAATAACAAAAAAGAGAATTTTAATAATTATCATTTTGAATTTTTTTTTAGCAACTATAGCATTTTCCCAAAGTGGCTATATTTATGCTGACCCTAATAACACATCGCATACACGCACAAAATGTATCTATACTTTAAAAGGAACTATTTACGCTTGCGACTTCTGGGGGCTTGACACTACAGCCTGCGTTGTTTACAGTTCTGAATGGAAAAGAAGTCCTGGATCAACAAAAAGTAGTACTTTGAGATTGAAATGGAAAAATGTTGAGGCAAGTGCTTCTTCTTCACTATACCTTACAGTAGATTATGGTATAGGTTTTATTGACAATGGATATGCTGAACTATCAGTTAACCCGTTCACATTAATTATGCCAACTCCTTCATTCAAT
>JAUYTA010000364.1 GCA_030695265.1 Bacteroidota bacterium | reverse complement strand
TTTGAATGATTTTTATGAAGACATGCAACGTTGGTCGTTCAACCTGCAGATTTACTTTCTTAACAGCCGGTTTAAACAAGTGGTCGATATTCGGAATTCATCAAAAACGGTGATTCAGGATCGTACCATATACGAAGATGCGGAGATTTTTGCACCCAATCTGCATGCGATGGGATTGATGTCAACCCGTGATTTCAACAACTACCATTCTCTTTTTCATATGATGACGAAGTTCGTTCAGGCTCCCGATCTGCTCATTTACCTGCGTGCTTCAGTTCCTACCCTGGTTCATCAAATTCAGAAACGCGGGCGCGACTACGAAAATTCCATCAGGATTGATTACCTGAAACAACTGAACGAACGTTACGAAGCCTGGGTGAACCGCTACAAAGCCGGCAAATTGCTGATCATTGATGTTGACCGGATTAATTTCCAGAACAATCCTGAAGATTTAAGCAATGTGATTGACCGGATTGATGCCCAGATTCACGGATTATTTTAATGGTTATGAAACTCGTATTTGCAACAAACAATCAACATAAACTTCAGGAAATCAAACAAATGCTCAATGGATCGTTCGAATTGTTGTGCCTGAACGATATCGGCTGTGAAGATGATATTTCTGAAAATCAAGCTACTCTTGAGGGTAATGCTGCCGAAAAATCTTTTTTTATCTATAATAAATACGGTTTAAATTGTTTTGCCGACGATACGGGGCTTGAGATAGAAGCCTTAAACGGCGAACCAGGCGTTTATTCGGCTCGTTATGCCGGAGAGGAGCGCAGTGCTGGAAATAATATGGATTTGGTTTTGGCGAAACTTGATAAAATAAATAACCGAAAGGCACGTTTTAGAACAGTTGTTTCGTTGGTAATTGACGGGAACGAAACTCAATTTGAAGGCATCGTTGACGGGCAGATACTGGAAGAAAAGCGGGGGGAAACAGGATTTGGATATGATCCGATTTTCAAGCCCGACGAATCTGATCGTTCTTTTGCAGAGATGCCAATGGATGAAAAGAACAAAATCAGTCACAGGGGTAGGGCAATACAGAAATTAATTGAATATTTAATCCGGCATAAAGGAAAATAATGGCGTACAAATACCTGTTATTCACAGCATTTATCTTTCTGACAATCTTTAATGTCAATTCGCAGCCTTCTATTGGTGA
>JAUYTA010000362.1 GCA_030695265.1 Bacteroidota bacterium | reverse complement strand
TCCCTGATACGGGTTCCCATCATTTGCAGATTGTATGCAAGTAGTCCTATTTCGTCTTTTTGGTTGACATCAATTTCAGCAGTCAAATCGCCTTTGGCCATTTTCCGGGCAAATTCGATGCCTTTTAAAAGTGGCACTGTGATAAGCCTTGAGATATAAAAACCAATATAAATTGCAAAAAACAAAGAAATTGTGGCAAGGATTAATTTGCTAAGAATAGAAGCCGCAATTGTTTTGTTAAAGTTTGTTGCTATTTCGGTTGTGTAGGCAACGGCAGATTTTCGCAGCGTATTCGAATTTTGAATTAATTTTTCTGAAATTGCAGCATTCGCTTTTCTTAGTTCCTGAAATTTTGCGTTTCTGGCTTCAAGCTCAGCAATTACTGGTTTTTTATCCGATACCTTTTCAATTTTTTCGTTTAAAGCTGAAATATCCTGGTTTATTTTGTACGAAAGAAGCATATTCTGTTCATATTGAGGAATCTGAATTCTGGCTTCGCTTAGCTTCTGCTCCAACTTCGGGAGACTTGAAGCTTCCAGAAGCAACTGTTCGCCATCTCCAATATCTTTCTTCAGGGCTTCCAATTCAACTTTGGCCGATTTGTAATACTCCGGTTTACCTGTCAGAAAAAAACCTTCCATGTTAAAAGCAACCAATTGTGTGTGGGTACTTATGTTGGAAGAAAGTTCGAGTTGGGGAAGAAATTCGTCGGTAAACGATTTTATATCCTTCTTGAAAAACAACAAGGTGGCAACAGAATACACAACTAAAATAAAACCGATAAAAATCAGGATACCAAAGGCTCCCATCAGTTTTGTACGTATTTTCATGTCAACAAATCTCATAGTCATATATTTAAGTAGTTTTTATTCAACAGCAATAATTAAATTAATCTCTTCCTCCGAAAATATTTTATCAATGTTCAGAATGATCACAAATTCAGATTGAAACGTAGCAATTCCGAAAATATATTCGTTGTTAAAACCTTTCCCGATTGTAGGCGCCGGTTTAATTTGTTCAGGTTCAAAAATCAGCACTTTTTCAACCGAATCCACAATAACGCCCGTATTAACCGGATGTCCTTCAATTTCAACGACCATTACCAGAATGCAGGTATTTTTTGTAGGTTCTGCTTCAGGAAAACCAAATTTCAGCCGCCCGTCGAAAACAGGCAAAACACTTCCGAAATGATTGATAATCCCTTTAAAATACCGTGGTGAGTTGGGTACTTTGGTCGTATCCTGTAATACCAGTATTTTGGTCACATTACCGATGTTAACAGCAAAAAGTTCGCTGCCAATCCTAAAGGTAAAATAGGAATTTAGTCCGTAAATTATTTCTGCAGCCATCGTTTATGAATATTCTTGAATAATCTTGTTTGTATCAAGTACCAGCGCCAACTGACCGTTTCCCAAAATGCTGGCTCCCGAAAATATGTCCTGTGCATTTAATAGTTTTCCCAATGGCTTAATTACTGCCTGGTATTCGCGGATAACCTCATCAACGATCAGCCCAAAAACCTGATTTTCAAACGATACGGTTACAACAATCTGATTTTCGGGCAAATCTGATTCCTGCTCAAATTCCTGATGCATATTCAGGTAAGGAATCTGATTGCCCTCCAGCTCCACAACCTGTCTGAAATCATTTTTCAACAGTTGTTGGTTAACATCGTATATTTTTTTTATTCCTGAAGATGGAATTACATAATAATATCCGCCCACTCGGGTCAGCAAACCGTCAATGATAGAAAGAGAAAGCGGAAGTTTCAAAATAAACATGGTAAACCGGTCGGGTTCCGAGGTAATTTTTATCGTTCCCCTCATTTCCTGCACTTTACGTCTGACAACATCCAATCCCACTCCCCTGCCCGAAACATCGGTTACCAATTCAGATGTTGAAAACCCCGGTTCAAATACCAGGTTAATTATTTCATTCTCAGTAAGTATATCCTGTTCAGAAATCAATCCTTTCGATATCGCCTTATCACGTATTTTTTTTGGATTCAGTCCGGCTCCATCGTCCGAAATTTCGATCTGAACATAACTGCCAACGGTGGAAGCTTTGATAGTAATTGTCCCAACAGCATTTTTCGATTTTGCAATCCGTTCCTCCGTGCTTTCTATTCCATGATCGAGCGAATTGCGGATGATATGCAACAACGGCTCAACCAGTTTTTCGATGATGTTTTTATCAAGTTCTGTTTCCAAACCTTCAGTTACCAACTCTACCTTTTTTTCGAGTGTTTTCGATAAATCGTGAATCAATCGTTTAAACCTCACTGCAATGCTTTGGAGCGGAATTAAACTCATTTCAAAGGCATTTTCGCGAAGCTGCCGCCCGATTTTGTCGAGTGTTTCAGTAACAATTTCAAGATCGGAATGATGAATTTCTGATGACACCAACTCAAGCCGCGATTGCGCTGTAATCAGCTCGCTCACCAAATTCATGTATTGGTCAATCTTCTGTGAATCGACCCTGATGGAATCAACTGTGGTAGTGGGCAAAGAATTTATTTTCAAGCCCTTTTCTGGTTGATTTATTTCAACTGGTGATTCCTGTATTTCTTCATTCGTGGAAATTTCATCTTCAATATTTTCTTCAACAGTTGGCTGTTCTGTCGCAGTCCAGGTTTCCTTGTTAAGCCTCGAATTCAGGAAACCGGCCAGAATGGATTCATTGTGAATCATATTTCCGGTGGCGACTTTCTCAATTTCAATCCGGGCTTTTTCGCTGACGAAAATGAATACATCGTGCAAAGTATCTAATTCTTCAGCAGTTGCAACAAACATTTCCCACGAAGTATAGCATTTTGTGGGATTAATTTTCGACAGCTCAGGCAGTAAATCAAAAAAGGTCTGAATGTTACATTCGCCCAACGCGTTTAATTCGTCAATCAGGTAAAGCGGGTTGGTGCCATTTTCAAAAATATTTTCATCAGGTTTAAAGGATATAAAATAGGTGGTTTGATTGTCGGTTGTGACTTTTAAATCTGTTGTCCTATTATCCGGACCATCCTTTTCATTCATTTTTTCTACGGACGGAATCAGTTTGCCAATCAGGAGCTGCGTTTCGGCTTTCATCTTTTGTGCCATCAAATGATGCTCTTCTGTGGGTTCCTGAATTAGCAAATGGTGCAAGCCATCAATCGCATTCAGCGTAAAACTGATTACCTCCGAATTAATGGGCATTTTTTTTGTCCTGAAAATATCGTACAGCGATTCAAGATCATGAGTCACATCGCTCAGCAGATCGAATCCAAACATACCGCCACTGCCTTTCATGGAATGCATGATCCGAAAAATTTCATCGATGGCCTGAAAATTCTCAGTATCCTGCTCCAGAAGAAGTAATCCCGTCTCCAACCGCTCGAAATACTCCTTGACTTCCTCTTTAAATCTTTCCTGAAATAAAATCATCAGCGAATCACTTTTCGTAATGTCTGTATTAGTTTTTCTGTATTAAACGGCTTTAGCAGCCAACCGGTTGCACCAGCATCTTTTGCATTTTGAATGATGCTTTTTTGGTTTTCGGTAGTCAACACCAAAATCGGAATGTATTTGTAATGCTCCAATTCCCTGACTCTTCCAATCAGTTCGAGACCATTCATATTCGGCATGTGAAAATCGGTCAGCAACAAGTCAATTGTCCGACCGTCAAAAAAACGCAAGGCATCTGCACCATCAATTGCCACCAAAACCTGAAATCCTGCATTTGTGAGGCTGAATGCCAGCACTTCCCTGATACTTTCCGAATCGTCTGCTATTAATATCTGCTTCAACATATTAATTATTGATAAATAATTCTACTCCAAGCCCTACATTTGTAAAGAGAGCCTTTTGCTCCTCTTCAATATTCCAGTTGAACTGATAGGTTATCTTCATCTGATCCATTTTTCGGACAAATGCAACCAACAGTTGTACCCCTGCAAGATCCAGTTCTTCCAGCTCAAAAATAGTGATTTTCACATTGTCGCATAAATTATTTTCAATTGCAACAAGCTCATTTTTAAGCTCAAAGGCAGTTTCCAAAACAATCAGTCCTCCCATATCTATCCGTTCAATCTTTCCATGCTTATCAGCCAAAGCAAGAAACTTTAATTTTTCCATGTGTAAGTTATTGTAGAAGACAAAGTCAGGCGAATTTAGTAAAACAAAACATATTCTGGAATTAAAATAAATAATCATCTGATTTATTCACAATTAGCTGATCGTTAGGTCACAAAAACTGAATTTAAACTTGTACGATTGTCTCGCCAAATCGTTATTCAAGTATTCAATAAATTTATTGAATACTTGAATAACTTTTATATATTTGCCCAATCATTTTAACACTTCTAAAAAAATGAAAGGTCGCGAATTCAAAGATGCCATGTATGATGGTTTGGCTAAACTGCTCAAAGCCATCTCTAATTCCTACCGTTTAGAAATCATTGAAATGCTTTCACAAGGCGAAAAAAGCGTTGAAGGCATTGTACAAACCACCAACCTCACTTTTGCCAATGCTTCTCAGCACCTTCAGGTTTTAAAGAATAACAACATTGTAAAGGCCCGAAAGGAAAAGCAATACGTTTATTACTCGTTGATCAGCGATGATTTTTTGTCGGTATATCAGCATATAATCAGATATGGCTCGCAGGAAATAGCTGAGCTGGAAAAAATTATGAACCGTCAACGGGAAGACAATAATGCGCAGAATGCTGTCACTCTTGGTGAACTGGAACAAATGATTGAAGCTAAAAATATCTTGCTGCTGGATGTTCGCCCATCTATAGAATTCGAATTTGGGCATATTACCGGAGCCGTCTCAGTCCCCATGAACGAACTAATGGACAGCCTGAAAAACATTGCCAAAGAAATGGAGATTATTGCCTATTGCCGCGGGCCGTTTTGCGTGCTGGCCGACGAAGCAGTGAAACTCCTGAAAGAACAGGGTTACCAGGTTCGCCGACTGGACGAAGGTTATCCGGAATGGAAAATCAAACAATTAGAAAACAATTAAAGACATGAAATAACCACATAGACACATAGGACTCATAGTTAATATTTTTCCTATGTGAACTATGTGCCTATGT
>JAUYTA010000359.1 GCA_030695265.1 Bacteroidota bacterium | reverse complement strand
ATTGAATTAAAATAGTCACCCGCTCAGTTAGATCCACAATCTTTCGGCCGGAAGGACATTTGCGCTGATGGTACTTTATTCCAAACAACCATCTGCTGAGCTTGATTATTTATTTTCTACTTTTGGGTATGACCGACGTGCACTCTACCGAAATACGGAATTACAACATGAGCCGGATAATCAAAGTTTTTGTGCATATTTGCTTAACTATAAAACTAATCGATGAACCGCGCTTATTATTCTGAAACGATCGTCAATTTTCTTGATCAATCTCAAAATGAAATTTTAGGAACACTTTCAAATAATAGTGAGTTCTCCGACGAATTAACTCAAAAGGATGCTTGGAAAGTAGAAATCAAAATTCTTAAAGACATTCTTCAAAAATACAATGGCTCTATCTACTTTGAATATTCAATTCCTCGAATGGGAAAACGAATTGATGTTCTTTTGATCATTAAATCTGTGATTTTCATTCTTGAATTCAAGGTAGGTGAAAAAGAGTTTCATTCCTATTCAATCGATCAGGTTTGGGATTATGCGCTTGATTTAAAAAACTTTCATGAAACGAGTCATGATAAAATCATCGCACCAATATTGATTGCAACTCATGCAAAAAATCCAAGTTCCACCGTTTGCATTACACATCAAAGCGATAAGTTGCTGATTCCAATTCGAAGCAATACTGAAACCCTTTTAGACACGATACAAAGTGTTTTAGATTTTTGCGACGATGATCTATCAATCAATGCGCAAGATTGGGAGCAAGGGCGATATCATCCAACACCAACTATTATTGAAGCCGCGATGGCTTTGTACAATAACCATTCGGTTACTGATATTTCAAGGAGTGATGCCAGCGCAATTAACCTTAGTCTGACTTCAGATAAAGTTTCTGAAATAATTCGAAACTCAAAAGAAAAATCGGAAAAAGCAATATGTTTTGTTACAGGTGTACCGGGTGCCGGAAAAACATTGGTTGGGCTTAATATCGCCACAACTCACATTAACAAAGAGGATGAGCTTTATAGTGTTTTTCTATCTGGAAATGGACCTTTAGTAGCCATTTTGAAGGAAGCTTTGGCTCGCGATAAAGTTAAACGTGCAAAAGAGAAAGGAGAAAGAATGAAAAAAAGTACTGCGCGAAGTGAAGTACAAGCTTTCATTCAAATTGTTCACCATTTTCGTGATGAAGGATTAAAAGATGCTGCCCCTCCAGTTGAACACGTTGCCCTTTTTGATGAAGCTCAGCGAGCATGGACATTGGACCAAACTGCAAAATTCATGCGTGAGAAAAAAGGAAGGCCAGACTTCGATATGTCTGAACCTGAATTTCTTATTTCTTGTTTAGATCGCCACCCTGATTGGGCTGTTGTGGTATGTCTGGTTGGAGGTGGCCAAGAAATCAATACAGGAGAAGCAGGTATTAGTGAATGGATTGAAGCGCTTGAACGTTCGTTCCCTGATTGGAAAATTTATATCTCTGATCGTTTAACTGATGGCGAATACAATGCTGAAGCTATACTTGAAAAAATTAAACTTCGTCCCAATGTTGACTATTCCGAATCGTTGCATTTATCCGTTTCGATGCGATCGTTCCGTGCAGAAAATGTTTCGTTATTAGTTAAGCAAATCCTTGATTTAGATCAGGAGAATGCTAAAAATACACTTCAGGAATTAAAAGAAAAATATCCCATCGTAATTACTCGCGATTTGGCCAAAGCGAAACAATGGTTAAAAACCAAGGCTAGGGGCACTGAACGATACGGAATTGTTGTCTCATCTCAAGCCCAACGATTGAAGCCTTATGCTATCGATGTAAAATCACCCATAGACCCTATTCATTGGTTTTTGGATGAAAAAGATGATGTTCGTTCGTCATACTATCTCGAAGATGTTGCAACTGAATTCCATGTTCAAGGATTAGAACTTGATTGGGCATGTGTTGCATGGGACGCTGATTTTAGATATTCAATAAATGGATGGGAACAATATTCTTTTGTTGGCTCAAATTGGAATCATATTCATAAAGCTGAAAGGAAACTCTATTTAAAGAATGCTTATCGAGTGCTGCTCACACGAGCGCGTCAAGGTATGGTAATCGTAGTTCCTTCTGGAGATATCGAAGATCCAACAAGAAATCCAGAATACTACAATTCAACTTTTAGCTATTTAAAAGAGATTGGATTTGATGTTTTAGAGTAATGAATCCCTAAATTTTAAATCATCATGGATATAAAAGTTTGTTTTGGATTGAGAGTTCGAGAATTACGAAAAGCAAAAGGAACAAGTCAAGAAGGTATAGCTTTCGACGCTAATATTGATCGAACCTATATGAATAGCGTTGAAAACGGAAGACGAAATATTTCAATCAAAAATATTGAGAAAATTCTAAAAGCATTGGATGTTTCTATTTCTGAATTCTTCAATTCAAGTTATTTTCAAGAAATGAAATAAACAATAATTCTCCTACTTTCCACCCTCAAAAATCCACATTCAATGATCTGGGAAAAACGCTGGTTTCAGTTTGCCATTCTGATGGTGCTTGCCTTTGTGTGGGGCAGTTCGTTTATTCTGATGAAAATCGGGTTGAAGAGTTTCAGCCCGGAACAGGCGGGCGCTTTGCGCATTGTATTCGCTTCGCTGGTGCTGCTTCCAATATCTATCGGACAATTGAAAAACCTTCAGAAGAAAGATTTGAAAAGCCTGCTGATCGCCGGGTTTATCGGTAGCTTTTTCCCGGCATTCCTGTTTATGAAAGCCGAAACGCAAATCAACAGCTCGCTGGCCGGAATGCTCAATTCGCTCACACCGGTGTTTACGCTGATTGTGGGCTTGCTCTTTCACAAAACGGGTTTCCGCTGGTTGCAGGTGGTGGGTTTGTCGCTCGGACTGGCAGGCGCTTCAGGATTGATACTGGCAGGTGACGGATTTAGCCTTGGAACTGTTAACAGTTATGCGTTTTACATTGTGCTGGCTACCTGTTTTTATGCCATCAGCATTAACCAAATAAAGTCGAAACTGACACATCTCACAGGCATTCAGGTCACTTCACTGTCGTTTCTGTTTATTGGTCCGGTGGCATTGGCATTTTTGCTCACCACCGATTTTGCACCTGTTGCGGCCAACCCTTCATGGCCGGTACATTTGTCCGCCCTGGCTGCCCTTGGCATTGTGGGCACTGCTTTGGCCATGATGCTGATGAACAGCCTGATCCGATACTCATCGGCAGTTGCAGCCTCGTCGGTTACTTATATTATACCGGTTTTCGCTATTATGTGGGGCGTATTCGACGGCGAAAAAGTGACCCTTCTTCACCTTGTTTGTATGGCAATTATTCTGGCAGGTGTTTACCTCATCAGCCGCAAAAGCCGCAAACCAACATTGGTATGATTGCAGAAATAATTTACAGGATAACCGGCTTTAGCTTCGGGCGTTTATTATACACATTCGGATACTTCAGGTGGCTGAAACTTAATTCACCATTTGGTTTTTCAGAAACAGTAACCCTTGCAATGTAAAAATTACGTTTTCATTGAAAATAGTAATCGGTCGGTCAACATTGCCAAGCTCAAGTTCGGATTGAAAAAATTTGAATGTGTTTAATTGGAAATTGTTGAAGTTATCATCATCGGATCAGGTTGCGAAATGGTTACAGATATTTCTTAATTACCACCGCCAAATCATCATAGCTGATGATGCCTGTATGGGTCCATACTTTTTTGCCATCTTTAAAGAGGACAAACCCCGGAACTGTTTGTACCTGATAGGCTGCGGTGATTACCTTGTTGTTTTCAACATCCACCTTCTCAACTTTGGCTTTTCCTTTAAAATCGGCGGAAACCTTGTCAATAATCGGCTTCATGGCTTTACAGGGCGCACACCAAACTGCATGAAAATCGACCAGAACCAGTTTATTGGCCTGTAACAATTTCGAAAAAGTCTGTTCGGTATAAGTTGCGCTGGTACTGGCCATCGTCTGGCTACTCTGCACAACAGCATACCCCTGCCGGTTCCAGTCCATAATACCCTGCTGAAGGTTAACGATTTTCTTAAAACCCATCTTCATCATGTAATTGGCTGCAACAGAACTACGGCTTCCGGTGAGGCAATAAATCAAAATGGTTTTGTCCTTTTGCAGCAAACTTATTTTCGATACAAAATTCGGATCGGCAATGTTGATCAGCGTTGATCCCTGAATATTTCCCCTTGAATACTCTCCCGGAGTGCGCACATCCAGAATAATCGCATCTCCGGCGGTCATCAACTCCTTGAATTTGATTGCATTTACATTTTGTGCAACCTGCGCGCTTAAGTCAGTAAATAGCGCAACGATAATCAGCAATGTTAAAAAGATTCGTTTCATATCTATATTTCTACATACGTTCATATAAAGCGTACGAAGATAGAAAAAGTTCAATGCATCCGAAGAAAATATTATTTTAAAATTCTATATCATACAAACCTTCGGCGTCAACTTCAAATTGTTTTACGCCGATATCTGTCATTGGGTGTTTAATGAGTTGGTACAACAATTCAGGACTAATGGTTGCCGAGTGTGCACCGGCCATGCTGGTGCGGTAAATCTGGTCAACGGTTTTGAAACTTGCCGCCAGCACTTTGCCATGCAGTCCGTATTCAAAAATATTCTGAACGATGTTTTCCACCACTTCAATTCCGTGCGACGAAATATTATCGAGGCGACTCACATACGGAGCAACAAAATCGGCGCCCGCTTTCATGGCCACCAAAGCCTGCTGCTGTGTAAAAATTGCAGTCGCCGTAACATTTATCCCGGCATCTTTCAATATGCGCATTGCCCTGAAACCGTTGGCGGTAACCGGTATTTTGGCATAAAAATTATCGCCGAAATCGAAATAGCTGCGGTACTTTTTTGCCTCGCGAACCATGTCTTCCGATTCGGGCGAAATCATTTGTACGTGAACCATTCCGGAACCTACCAATTCCTGAATGCCTTCAATGGCAACAGAAAGCCTGTTTCCGGCATGACTTAAAATGGTTGGATTGGTGGTTACACCTTCCAGCGGAAAAAATGCGTACAGCCTCCTGAGTTCGTCCAGGTCGGCTGTGTCTGCCATGTATATCATCGTAGTAAATATTTCTCTGCTTCAACCGACCACAATCCCTGATGACGGTCGCATATTTCGGCAAGTTTTGCAAACAATGGTTCAGTTTTTCCTTTTTCCTGAAAATCAGAAATGGCTGTCA
>JAUYTA010000352.1 GCA_030695265.1 Bacteroidota bacterium | reverse complement strand
ATCGAGCAATACAGGACCCGGACGACCGGTGGTTGCAATGTGAAAAGCTTTTGCAATCGCTTCGGGAATTTCTTCAGCACTGGTAACCTGGTAATTCCATTTGGTCACCGGCAACGTAATACTTATTACATCCGATTCCTGAAAAGCATCGGTTCCAAGCAATGGAGATGCCACCTGACCGGTAATGCAAACCAATGGAATCGAATCGATTTGAGCATCGGCCAAACCGGTAATCAGGTTGGTTGCCCCCGGACCTGAAGTTGCAAAACAAACACCGGCTCTTCCGGTTACATTTGCATATCCTTCAGCTGCGTGAATGGCGCCTTGTTCGTGACGCGTGAGATAATGGGTGACCTGCTGGTCGAAATCGTACAATGCATCGTAAATGGGCATAATTGCCCCACCCGGATACCCAAAAATGGTATCAACTCCTTCCTCCAGAAGGGATAATATTACAGCCTGCGAGCCGCTTACACGTTGTGTTGCCATATTTTTCTTTTTTGATGAATTTTCTTTTTCTACAACATTATTGTTTCTAGAGCCTTGTACTAATCAATGAAGAATTTACTATTTGACAATTTACGATTTACGCTGAATTGAGAGACTCAAATGGTAAATGGTAAATAAACAAATCGTAAATCATTCTATAATCCTTATTGCACCACGATCGGCTGATGAAACCATGCTGGCATAAGCTTTCAGCGCTTTGCTCACCATCCGGTCGCGCGGTGCCGGCATAAATGCATCTTTACCCCTGCTTGATTCCCGTTCTTTTCTGGCAGCTAATTCTTCATCGCTGAGCAGAACATTTATCTTGCGGGTTTTGATGTCAATTTCTATCATGTCCCCATCCTGAATGAGCGCAATTTCGCCACCGGCAGCAGCTTCCGGAGAAACATGGCCGATTGACAAACCGGAAGTTCCGCCCGAAAAACGTCCATCGGTAATCAACGCGCAGGCTTTACCAAGATTCATCGATTTGATGTAAGAAGTTGGGTACAACATTTCCTGCATGCCCGGTCCGCCTTTTGGTCCTTCGTAAATGATCACCACCACATCGCCGGCCTGCACTTTGTCGCCAAGAATTCCGTTGCAGGCATCGTCCTGCGATTGGAATACCCTGGCAGTTCCTTTAAAATGATAGACTGAGGGATCGACTCCGGCAGTTTTAACGATGCAGCCATTGCGTGCAATATTGCCGTAAAGAACAGCCAGACCGCCATCTTTGCTGTAAGCATGTTCGTAGTCGCGGATACAGCCATTTTCACGGTCGGTATCCAATTCTTTAAAATAATTTTCCTGAGAACCCATCACGAGGTTACGTCCTCCGCCCGGCGCTGATTTATATCTTCTGAAAGCATCTTCAGTAACAGTCGGAGCCATTACATCGTATTCTGCGATGGCTTCAGCCAAAGTTCGCCCATCGGCACGGGGGACAGTGGTATCGAGCATTTTGGCACGATCAAGCTCAGCTAAAATCCCCATAATTCCACCGGCACGGTTTACATCCTCCATGTGGTAACTTCCACTGGGAGCAACTTTGCAAAGGTTTGGGGTAACGCGCGACAATTCGTCAATGTCTTTCATCGTGAAATCAACTTCACCTTCAGAAGCAATGGCCAGAATATGCAAAACGGTATTGGTCGAACCACCCATGGCAATATCAAGTCTCATCGCATTTTGAAAAGCAGCTTTTGTGGCAATATTTCGGGGTAATACATTTTCGTTACCGTCCTTATAATGTTCATAGGTCATATCGACGATCCGGTTGGCCGCCTCATCAAAAAGCCGTTTGCGGTTGGCATGTGTTGCCAGAATTGAACCATTGCCCGGAAGAGCCAGACCAAGCGCTTCGGCCAGACAGTTCATCGAGTTGGCAGTAAACATTCCGGAGCATGAGCCGCAGGTTGGACAGGCATCCCGTTCAACTCTCGACATTTGTTCGTCGGAAACGGAATTGTCGGCAGCCATTACCATCGCGTCAACCAAATCGTACATTTTACCGTCTATTTTGCCGGCTTCCATTGGGCCACCGGAAACAAAAATGACAGGAATATTCAGGCGCATGGCAGCCATCATCATTCCGGGAGTAATTTTATCGCAGTTCGAAATGCAAACCATTGCATCGGCACGGTGGGCATTCACCAT
>JAUYTA010000347.1 GCA_030695265.1 Bacteroidota bacterium | reverse complement strand
CTTGAATTTTATAAAATCGGTTTCGTTTTTTTTGATGTATTCGGTCAGTTCACCGGCGCTCATCGATCGGGCAAACGAATCGGGGTCTTCACCGCGAGGCAACGGTAATACTTTTACGTTGATGCCTTCTTCCAGAACCATGTCGATTCCGCGCAGGGAGGCCTTTATTCCGGCATCATCGCCATCATACACAATGGTAATGTTGGGCGAAAAACGCATGATCAGCCTGATTTGGTAGATGGTAAGCGATGTTCCTGACGAGGCTACTACATTTTCAATTCCGGCCTGATGAAACGAAAGGACATCGGTATAGCCTTCCACCAAATAGCATTTGTCGAGTTTTGTAATATCCCGTTTTGCCTGATAAATACCGTAAAGCGTGCGGCCTTTGTGGTAAATTTCCGACTCGGGCGAGTTGAGGTATTTGGCAACTTTTTTATCGTTGGTCAGGGTTCGTCCACCAAAGGCAATCACACGACCGGCCACATTGTGAACCGGAAAAATCACCCGTCCGCCAAAACGGTCGCGCACCCAATCTTCACGTTTGATGGTCAGTCCGGTTTTCTCCAGGAAATCCATTTTGTAACCTTCCCGCTGTGCCGCCTGTGTAAAAAGATCTTTTCCGTCGGGGCAAAAACCAAGTTCAAATTTGGTAATTATGTCGTCGCGGATTCCCCTTTCGCGCAGGTAACTCAGGCCAATGGTGCGGCCTTCATTTTCCTTCAGCAAATATCTGCTGAAATATTTTTGAGCGAATGCTGAAACAATCATCATGCTTTCGCGCTCGTCTTTCAGTTGCTTTTCTTCCTGCGACTCCTCCTTTTCTTCAATCTCGATGTGGAATTTCTTTGCCAGCCAACGTAAAGCATCCGGATAACTGAGCTGCTCCAGTTCCATTACAAAGTTTACTGAGTTTCCACCTTTTCCGCAGCCAAAACATTTAAAAATTCCTTTGGCGGGTGAAACGGTAAACGAAGGAGTTTTTTCGTTGTGGAAGGGGCAAAGGCCGAGCTGGTTGACACCCCGTTTTTTGAGGGTGACAAACTCCGACACAACATCCGAAATGTTTGCTGCATCCAATATTCGCTCGATGGTTGATTGATCAATCATAGCTGCAAATGTAAAAATTTAAAGTTTGAGAATGCTTGCAAATGACTTTTGGCTGATCAAATTGTATTGCAGATTCTGATGTCCGAACTTACAACCTCGTCCAGTTCGTTCAGGTGAATGGTTCTTTCAAAAAAGCTTTCGCCGTCGAGCAGGTTGGGCATTATTTCCTGAACCAGGCTTTCCATTTGAAGGTTAAAAATATTCAGGATATCCACCCATTTCAGCCGTCCCGGAATTTTGCTTTCCATTTCTCCTGAAAACTTGGACGATTCGTAAACCAAATAAACGGTGGCTGAGCCTGTCGAAACTTGGGTGGCTGAGCCTGTCGAAGCTTGGGTGGCTGAGCCTGTCGAAGCCTGGGTGGTTTTTACCACCCCGCGCAAAACAGCCTCAGAAACTATCAGACCGCTCGACTCCTGAATGTTGCGGATGGCGGCTGCATTCGTATCTTCCGCCATGCCAATTTCACCTTTCAGCCCGGTATGTTTTCGTTTCAGAGGGCCGTCTTCGGCTATTTGCAGAAATAGTATGTGATCGGTTTTGTTATCGAAAATGAATGAAAGTGTTCGGATGGATGGATGGCAATTTAGTCC
>JAUYTA010000340.1 GCA_030695265.1 Bacteroidota bacterium | reverse complement strand
AACCATGTAGTTTGCTCTGAAAATACAGTTGATGTTTTCAATCCGAAAGTGGTACAGGCAAGCATGGGTGCCGTTTTCAGGATAAAAATTGAAACAGCAGAGCTTTCCGGATTTATAAAAAATGCCGCAGAAAACGGGATTCCGGTTTACGGAACATTTCTGGAAGGAAAAAATATCTACGAACAAACTTTGTCGCCCAACGGAATAATTGTACTTGGTAATGAAGGCAACGGAATCTCAGATCCGATCAGCCGACTGGTAACTCAAAAATTACTTATCCCATGCTTTTCGGAACATGTAAACAAGCCCGAGTCGTTGAATGTTGCAATTGCTGCGGCAATATGTTGCTCCGAATTTAAACGGCGATAGAAATACACAACTGCGATTAAAAATCGCAACACCCATATTGTACCCTTATTTTCTGGAAAAATTTGCGGCAAATGCTTCGGCGCATCGTTCTCCGTCCATTGCCGACGATACAATTCCTCCTGAATATCCTGCACCTTCGCCGCACGGATAAAGTCCTTTAATTTTCACATGTTCAAGTGTATCCTCCCTTCGCGGAATCCGGATTGGCGAAGAAGTCCGAGATTCAACTCCCACCACAATTGCTTCGTTGGTAAGGTAACCGTGCGCTTTTTTATCAATCAGTACAAATGCTTCCTGAAGGCGCGTCCTGATACGTTTTGGTAGTTTATCGTGTAATGGAACAGAAACCAATCCGGGATGATAGGATGTTTCGGGCAAATCGGGTGAGAATTTACCACTCACAAAATCGGCCATTCGCTGTGCCGGGGCAAACTGGGTATTTCCGTTCAGCGCAAAGCACAACCGTTCAATGTTCCGTTGAAACTCAAGACCGGCAAAAACACCAAAATGCCTGAATTCGGCCAAATCTTCGGGTCTGATTTCGACGACCATTCCGGAGTTGGCAAAATTTGTATTCCGCTTTGTGGGCGACATTCCATTCACCACCATCTCGCCGGGAGCAGTGGCTGCAGGAACGATCATTCCTCCGGGACACATGCAAAATGAATAAACTCCGCATTGCTCAACCTGTTCAACAAATGTGTAACTGGCAGGCGGCAAATATGGTCCGCGCAATGGTTGGTTGTATTGAATCGAATCAATGAGTGTTTGCGGATGTTCAACCCGAACTCCAACTGCAAAAGTTTTGGCTTCGATTGAAATGCCTTTGGAATAAAGTAATTCAACAATTTCACGCGCAGAATGGCCCGTTGCCAGAATCACAGCTTCGGCTTCAACAATGGTAGTATCCGAAAGCATTATTCCTGAGCAGCGCTCATTTTCAACAATCAGATCCTCCACGCGGCTGTTAAAATGAATTTCGCCGCCGGCTTCCAGAATTTTATTCCTGATACTGGTAATGATTCCCGGCAACATGTTGGTGCCGATGTGCGGATGCGCATCAAAAAGGATTTCAGGAAGAGCGCCGTTTGCGTAAAAAATTTCCAGTATTTTCCTGATATCTCCACGCTTTTTCGATCGTGTGTACAACTTTCCATCAGAAAAAGTTCCTGCCCCACCCTCTCCAAAACCATAATTCGAATCAGGATCGACCAAATGGTCGCGATGGATTTTGGCAATATCACGTTTCCGGTCGCTCACATTTTTCCCACGTTCAAATATGATCGGTTTAAAGCCAAGTTCGATCAAACGCAAGGCCGCAAAAAGTCCGGCAGGACCAGCGCCAATTATTATTACTGATGGTTTGTGGTCAACAAGATCATAAGTGAACCGGATTTTTTCTTCGGAAGGTAATTCGTCGATAAATACTTCAACACCCAGATTTATTCGAATAGCACGTTGACGGGCAT
>JAUYTA010000331.1 GCA_030695265.1 Bacteroidota bacterium | reverse complement strand
GCTCCAGCAGCCTTCCGGGTGTGGCAACCAGGATGTTCACATTTTGCAAAGCGATCATTTGCGGGTTGATGGCAACGCCTCCAAATACTGCCAGCGATTTGATCCGTTCGGGAAGCGCTGAACCGAATAAATGGAAAACTTCCTGCACCTGCACAGCCAGTTCGCGGGTTGGCACCAAAACCAAAACATTGACATGCCGGTTTTTCGAGGCAGTATTTCCCTGCAAATTGGTCAAAACAGGCAATACATAGCTGGCCGTTTTCCCGGAGCCGGTTTTGGCAATGCCCAAAACATCTTTCCTTTTTAAAATGGCAGGAATGGCTTCTTGCTGAATTGGATACGGTTGTGCGTAATTTTGAGCGGCCAGGATTTTTAATAAACCGGGCGATAAACCGAACGATGAAAAAGGTGCAATACCGAATGACGAAAAGGGCATAATGTTGTGGATAAGTTTCAGGTTGCAAATATACGGGAAATAAATACCGAAGCAATTTCGCAGGGGTTTACGACATGGGCTAAATAAGTAAATCTGAAAAATCAGGAATTTCAGGAAGAAAGGAGTATGAGTTATCTGCATAATTAATCTGACAGCAAAAATGATCCAATCCATTGCTGACAATCAGAAATTTCACTTTCAGTTGCACGTTGTACCGCACGATCTGGTCGAAAGTCTGCTGACTGATTTTTATCTCAGGAGCTTTAAATTCGGCCACCAGTGCAGGATTTCCGGAGCGGTCAAAAACAACAAGGTCGGCCCGTTGCGGATTGCCGTTCACTTTTACTGCGGCTTCAACCGTGATCAGCGAAACTGAATATTTCTTTTCAGCAATCAGAAACTGAACAAAATTCTGCCGCACCCATTCTTCCGGAGTAAGCCGTACGTATTTTTTCCGGAGCGAATCAAAAATATAGGATTTACCTTCGGTCGTTTTAATTCTGAAAGAATATTCGGGCAAATTCAATTTTTGCATGATGAAGCCAACAAAGTTTGTATTTTTGTTTTTATTCCGGCGATAAAAGTAATGATAAAAGAAGTTCGGATTATCTACTCCTACTACTTGACAAAAAATGTGTACAGTTTTGATAGAGGATGAACAGACAAAAGCAACGCTGTTTGCAGCAGAACCGAAAAAAAGAAATGAGTTCAGAAATATTAATATATCAAACCGAAGACGGTAAAACCAAGATACAAACCCGTTTAGAACACGAAACCGTTTGGCTTACGCAAGAGCAAATTGTTGTATTGTTTCAACGCGATCAGTCAGTAATATCGCGGCATATTAATAATGTTTTTAAAGAAGGTGAATTGGTCAAAGAAAGCAATATGCAAAAAATGCATATTGCAAATTCAGATAAACCGGTGCTTTTTTATAATTTGGATGTCATAATTTCTGTTGGCTACAGGGTAAAGTCACACCGAGGCGTGCAATTTCGCAAATGGGCAACGACTCTTATAAAAGAATACCTGGTTAAAGGTTTTGCCATGAATGATGAATTGCTTAAAGAAGCAGGCGGCGGTAATTATTTTGACGAATTACTAGCCCGTATCAGGGATATTCGTTCATCGGAGAAGGTTTTTTGGCGCAAAGTACTCGACATTTTTGCAACCAGTATAGATTACGACCCTTCGACTGAAATATCAATGGAGCTTTTTAAAACAATTCAAAATAAAATGCACTGGGCTGCACACGGACATACTGCTGCCGAAATAATTTTCGAAAGAGCCGATGCGTTTAAACAACACGCAGGGCTTACAAGTTTTAAAGGAAGTAAACCTACTAAACAGGAAACCGAGATTGCTAAGAATTACCTGAATGAGGATGAATTAAATATTTTAAACCGAATGGTAACCGCTTATTTGGAGGTAGCTGAAATTCAGGCAATGAACAGGCAGGTTATGTACATGAAAGATTGGGCTTCACGATTAGACGGATTTTTATCAATGACTGGCAAAAACATACTGAGTCATGTGGGAAGTATTAGCCATGAAGTTGCCATTGAAAAAGCACATTCTGAATATAATAAGTATAAAGAACGCATCAAAAATGAATTAACTAATGTGGAAAAAGACTTTATAAAACAAATTGACTCAACGGCAAAACAGTTAAAAAAACAAGTAATAGCACACCGATTATAATATGATAATAATTTTATGAAGACGAAAGAAGAAATTGTTTCAAACTGGCTCCCCCGATATACCGGAAGGCCTCTGGATGAGTTTGACGACTTGATTTTGCTCACCAATTTTCACCTGTACGTGGATATGTTCGCGAAAAAATTCGGTGTGCCGGTTGTCGGTGAAAATAAAAATATGCCCAATGCAAGCGCTGAGGGAATCACCATCATCAATTTTGGAATGGGCAGCCCGAATGCCGCTACCATGATGGATCTTTTGAGCGCCATTCATCCGAAAGCTGTATTATTTCTGGGAAAATGCGGCGGATTGAAACCCAAAAATCAGTTGGGAGATTTCATCCTTCCGATTGCAGCCATCCGCAGCGAAGGTACTTCAAACGATTATTTGCCTCCTGAAATACCTGCACTTCCGGCGTTTAACCTTCAACGGGCAGTTTCGACCGCTATTCGTAACCGGAAGCACGATTATTACACCGGCGTAGTTTATACTACCAACAAACGCGTTTGGGAGTACGACGAACGCTTCAAAAAGTACCTTGAAAAATCGAGGGCAATGGCCATCGATATGGAAACTGCCACCATTTTTACGGTTGGTTTCTACAACCAGATTCCATCAGGAGCTTTGTTGCTGGTGTCTGATCAACCAATGATTTCGACAGGTGTAAAGACCGATGCGAGTGACCAGATTGTGACCAACAACTTCGTAAACGAACATTTGGAAACCGGTATCGATGCCTTGCTTGAAATTAAAAACAACGGAGAATCGGTAAAGCACCTGAAATTTTAATACTCAATTTAGCGTATGACTTTCGAGGAAATAATCAGCAATCTTAAAAAAAAGATTTATCATCCTATATACTTTTTAATGGGTGAGGAAACCTATTTCATTGATAAAATCAGCGATTACATTTCGGACAATGTGCTGACTGATGCCGAAAAAGGATTCAACCAGACGATTCTGTACGGAAAGGATACCGAGCCGCACAACATTATTGCCAATGCACGCCGATTTCCGATGATGTCGAACCATCAGGTGATTGTTGTCCGCGAAGCGCAAAATATCAAGAAAATAGAGGAGCTTGAGTCGTATGCGAAAAATCCGCTGAACTCCACCATCCTGGTTATCAATTATAAGTATAAAACACTCGATAAACGAAAAACTTTTCCAAAACTGATTGATCAAAAAGGTGTTTTGTTCGAGGCAAAAAAAATATACGACAATCAACTTCCGGCGTGGATTATTTCATATTTAAAAAATCAGAATTATACGATTGCTCCGCAGGCGGCAGCAATGCTTTCAGAATATTTGGGAGCCGACCTCAGCAAAGTAGCCAATGAACTGGATAAGCTGATTATTTCGTTGCCAGCGGGAACACAGATTACTCCGGATCATATTGAGAAGAATATTGGAATCAGCAAGGAGTTCAATGTTTATGAGCTTCAGAATGCTTTGGGCGAGCGCAATTTGCTGAAAGCGAACCGAATCGTCAATTACTTCGGGGCAAATCCATCGAACAATGCTGTTCCACAGGTTGTCTCCGGGCTTTTTTCCTATTTCTCGAAAATATTGAACTATCATTTTCTGGAAGACAAATCGCAGAACAATGTGGCATCTGTGCTTCAGGTTCACCCGTTTTTCGTGAAAACATATGTTGCCGCAGCCAAAAATTACAACATTAAAAAGCTGGTCGAAATTATTAGTATTTTGCGCGAATACGATATGAAATCAAAAGGTTGGGGCAATGTTTCGGCTTCACCAGCCGATTTGCAGCGCGAAATGATTTACCGGATATTACATTAATACTTTCAATTCATGACTATCATTCTGATTATTATTATTGTAGCAGTTTCGTATGCGGCCTTTAAGTCGCCCAAATTAATGGATCAGTTACAGTTCAATGCAAGTAAAGTATATCACCGCAAAGAATATCACCGTTTGATTACCCACGCATTTGTACATGCCAATTGGGAACATCTGTTTGTGAACATGATCGTACTCTTCTCGTTTGGCCGTGCCATCGAGTTTTATTTCGAATCCAATTTTGGAAATCTGCATACGATGTATTTTATATTTCTATATGTAGGGGGAATCCTGTTTTCAAATCTTTATGCGCTCTATAAACACCGCAACAATTACTATTACAATGCGGTTGGTGCATCG
>JAUYTA010000328.1 GCA_030695265.1 Bacteroidota bacterium | reverse complement strand
TTCGAGCTTCGGAAGCAGGGTGAGTACATTGGGCAAATGATCGGCAAACTCGGTTCCGCATTCGTTTTCTGCTTTCAGTTGCTCGCTTTTCATGTTCAGTAAAAATTGGCCACGCTTGGATTCCTCGCCAAATAAAACATAGCCGATATCGAGATAACAGGCCGCATTTACGTCGAATGTGCGGATGTAATACTCCTGAAGTTCACTGATTGGGTTGGATGTAAAATGCCGGGCTACTGGCTGGAAATCGTCCGCTGCCGATTGTCCGTATTCCTGAAGTTCAGAAATTAATTTCTCAACAACTTGACGGTAATCACCGCCCGGATAATTGAATAAATGCGCTATATTTTTGTAAATCTGCATGGTCTCTTTATTTTCCATTCATCATTCATCATTCAAAATTCATCATTCCTAAAATACCCTCCTTGTTCCTTTTGTCCCGCCAAAACCTGTATTTCCTTTCCGGTCATCGGTACTTTCAATCATTTCGATGGCTTCTTCGCGATGGGCTGCCGGAATCACAAATCGTTCGTCGTATTTTACCAGCGAAGTAAGCCTGTAAATGGCATCGGCAACATCAGGAGTCAAGCCGGTTGATTCAAAAGCGGCGTCCAAAAGAGAGCCTTCAATATCATTCACCGTTACCTGACGGCGATGGTAGCGAACAGTCATCAGTTTTTTTAGCACTTCCTTTATTTTATCCTGATTTCCGGCAGAAAACAGATTGGCGAGATATTGAAGTGGTAGCCTTGATTCCTCAATTTTTCCCCATAAATTGGTGGTAGTCGATTCATAAACACCATTTTCCATCTTGCCCATAACTGGCAACATTGGTGGAACATAAAACAAACTTGGCATGGTTCGAAATTCAGCATGAAGCGGTAGCGCGATTTTCCATTCTTTTACAAATTTATAAACGGGCGATTTTTGCGCAGCTTCGATGGTTGAGTCGGCAATTCCGTTCTTTTTTGCGTCACGGATCACTTTTTCGCTGAATGGATTGAGATAAATATCCAACTGGCGGTCGATGAGTTCATCTTCAGGACAAGAAGCGAATTCTTTAATTTTGTCGGCATCGTAAAGCAATACTCCGAGGTAACGAATGCGTCCAACACACGAGTGCATACAGGCTGGCGCCTGCCCGGTTTCGAGGCGCGGATAGCAAAGCAAACATTTTTCGGATTTGCCGCTGCTCCAGTTGTAGTATGATTTTTTATACGGACAGGCGGTTACGCAAAGCCTCCAGGCACGGCATTTTTCCTGACTAATCAGCACCACGCCATCTTCGCCGCGTTTGTAAACAGCGCCGCTTGGGCAGGCAGCCACACAGGCCGGATTGAGGCAATGGTTGCACATGCGGGGCAAATAGTGCATGGTCATCCGCTCAAGCTGAAACATGGCTTCCTGATCTTCCGCGCATACATTTTTCAGGTTGATGTCGTTCCTGCCATAATCGGGAGTTCCGCTTAAATCATCGTCCCAATTTGGTCCGCCTTTAACGTCAATCGGTTCGCCGGTTACCAGCGAAATAGTTCGTGCCGTGGGTTGGTCTGAACCGGCGGGCGCCTCAAACAAATGGTCGTAATCGTAAGTCCACGGTTCGTAGTAATCGTCCATCACCGGCATATCCGGATTGTGGTACAGCTTGGTCAAACCGGTAGGTTTTCCGGCGACACGCAGTTGTAGCTTATCGCCGTTTTTCACCCAACCCCCTTTATAAATTTTCTGGTCTTCCCATTTGGTCGGATAACCAGTACCCGGCTTGGTTTCCACATTGTTCCACCACATGTACTCGGCGCCTTTCCGGTCGGTCCAGATATTTTTGCAGGCTATTGAGCAGGTGTGGCAGCCAATGCACTTATCGAGGTGAAATACCATTGCTATTTGCGATCTGATATCCATAGTGTTTCTTTTTTCTGATATTAGAATTCCAGTTTCTTCATTTTTTGAACAATAACAAAGGTGTCGCGATTTACCCCAACCGGTCCCCAATAGTTGAAATGGTAGGAAAACTGACCATATCCACCGGCCATCAGGTTAGGTTTTAGCCTCACACGGGTTAAGCTGTTGTGTCCTCCTGAACGTTTTCCACCCCTGACTTCCGACTTCGGAACGGTGTACGTTCGTTCGGTTGCATGGTAAACCAGGCAAATTCCCTTTGGAATTCGTGCGCTAACAATGGCACGGGTACTGTAAACCCCGTAATCGTTAAATACTTCCACCCAGTCGTTATCCAGAATGCCCAATTCTTCAGCATCCACCTCGCTCATCCAGCAAGGCCCAATTCCCCTCGAAAGGGTGTGCATCCGGATATTGTCGGTGTAGGTGGAGTGAATTCCCCATTTACCGTGGGGGGTGAGCACATTCAGTACTTTCGATTTTCCGGTCGCTTGTGAATTTTTCAGGTCGCCCAGGATACCCGGTTTGGGCGATGGTTTGTAGGTTGGCAGATGTTCTCCAAACTTGATATACATTTCGTGATCGAGGTAGAAATGTTGCCGTCCGGTAAGAGTGCGCCACGGAACCGATTTTTCGATGTTGTAGGTAAACCCTGCATAAGCTTTCCCTTCGCCCATTGTTCCTGACCAGATTGGGGAGTTGATGTACCGCCGTGGCTGCGATTTCAAATCGTCGAAATTCAGTTTTACGTTTTTATTGCCTTCCGACAAATCAGTCAGTTTTAAACCAGTTCGCTTTTCGGCATTTTCATAAGCCCGGTTGGCAAGTACACCGTTGGTCAGCGACGAAAGATGAAGAATAGCGTTGACGGCTTCTTCATCATCTTTTAGCGATGGGTACATCTTTCCGTTTACTTCCTGAAGATGGTCTTTATCTTCGAACATCATGTCGTAATAATCAGAACAGTTAAAACTGTTTCCATGAGCCCCGATTCCATTGCGGATCTTGGGTCCCAGCGCGATGAACTTGTTGTAAATCTGCGTATAATCGCGTTCCAGAACCACAATATTGTGCATGGTTTTCCCCGGAATGGGTTCGCATTCGCCCATACTCCAGTCTTTCACCGAAGTCTGACTTATTTCACCAACCGAATCGTGTGCAATGGGTAAATTGACAATGTCTTTAACCGGAAGAGGAATGTGAGTTTTCGCGAATTCCGAAGTAACCTTTGCTATATTTTTGAAAATATCCCAGTCTGATTTTGCTTCCCACGATGGTTTCACCGCTGCCGACAACGGATGAATAAACGAGTGCATATCAGTACTGTTCAGATCGTTTTTTTCGTACCACGATGCGGTAGGCAACACAATATCGGAATACAGGGCCGAGGTGTCCATCCTGAAATTGATGTCAACCACCAGATCGAGTTTTCCCTGCGGAGCTTCCTCGCGCCATTTGATATCGGAAACCAGATCTTTCGATACTTCGTCGGCTATCGAATTGTGGTGCGTTCCCAAATAATGCTTCAGGAAAAACTCATGGCCTTTTGCGCTCGACATCAGGGCATTGCCACGCCAGATGTACCATACCCGCGGAAAATTTACTTCGGCATCGGGATCAGCCACCGAATGGGTCAGCTTTTTAGATTTCAACTGCTCCACCACATAATTCACAATTTCCTGGTCGTTTTTGGCTCCTGCAGCAATGGCATCTTTCGCAATTTCGAGGTTGTTTTTATCGTACTGCGGATAGAAAGGCATCCAGCCATTCCGAACTGCTTTCACAATCATGTCGGCAGTATGCTTTTCAGTCAGTTCGTTTTTCGGAACGGTATTGTAATCGGAGTGATTTCCATCGTAACGCCACTGGTCGGAATTCAGATAATGCCAGATCGGTGTTTGCTGCAGACGTGCTGGTCCCTGCCAGTCTTTGCCCGACATGATGGCAGACCATGAATCGACCGGCGCCAGTTTTTCCTGACCAACATAATGGTTCATTCCACCGCCATTTTTTCCGATACAGCCGGTTAAAGCCAGCGCCATTTGCCCGGCGCGGTAAATTAAATTGCAATGGTACCAGTGATTGATTCCGGCGCCAATAATAATCATGCACTTTCCTTTGGTGGCTTCGGCGGTGCGTATCCATTCGGCGGCAAATTGCAGAAGCGTATTGCTACCGATGCCGGTAAATAGTTCCTGCCAGGCGGGAGTGTAAGCCGCATATTGATCGTTGTAGCTTTCAGGATAATCGCCGGCCAAACCCCGGCCAACCCCATATTGGGCCATGATTAAATCGTAAGCCGTAGTAACCGGAACTTTCCCGTCAATCGTCTCAATATATTTTACAGGAACGCCTCTCCAGCGCGTTTTATCCAGACCATATTCAACAAACTCAACCATCGAAACTTCATCTTCAGCTCCCAAAAGTGTAAGCAACGGATAGTAATCAGAATTGTCCTCTCCATCGATGGTGAGGGTGCTCCAGTTTCCATCTTTGCTGTCCCAGCGGTGCCCGACACTTCCACGCGGACAGACGAGCCTACCGGTTTCCTTGTCGATGTTCAGGAATTTCCAATCGCCATTTTCGGCTGATTTAAATTTTTCGACCCGGTTGGCACGAAGCATTTTCCCGGGGGTAAAACCATCGCCTTTCTTTTCCAATTCAATCAGGAAAGGGCTATCTGTAAATTTGGCAACATAGTCGAGAAAATACGGGATCTGTCTTTCGTGATGTGCTTCTTTCAGGATGATATGCGTTACAGCTAACCAGAAAGGCCCGTCCTGACCGGCATGAACCGGAACCCAGGTGTCGGCATATTTGGCAACCATATTAAAATCAGGAGAAAAGACCACCGTTTTTGTTCCATTGTGTCGCGATTCGGCAAAGAAATGCACATCGGGTGTGCGGGTCATGGCAAGATTGGCACCCATCACGGCAACAAATTTGGCGTTGAACCAGTCAGCGCTTTCGGCCACATCAGTTTGTTCGCCCCACATTTCGGGGAACGAAGGCGGAAGATCGCAATACCAGTCGTAAAAGCTAAGGTTTAAGCCGCCCATCAGTTGCAAGAAGCGCGAACCACTGGCGTAGCTAAGCATCGACATGGCCGGAATCGGTGAAAACCCCGCCAAACGGTCGGGTCCATATTTCTGGACGGTATAAATATTTGCAGCGGCAATCAGTTCAAGCGCCTCCGACCAATCCACCCGGCGCAAACCACCTTTTCCACGGGCTTTCTGATATTGCCTGCGCTTTTCCGGATTTTCCTGAATGTTTTTCCATGCCGCAACCGGATCGCCGATCCTGTTTTTTTCGGCCTGATACAAATCGAGCAAAGCGCCCCGCATAAGCGGATATTTAACCCGGATTGGACTGTACAAATACCACGAAGCCGAGATTCCGCGTTGGCAGCCACGAGGTTCGTAAGGTGGCAATTCTTTGTCGAACACCGGATAGTCGATGGCCTGGGTTTCCCAAACCACGATGCCATCTTTCACATGAATGTTCCAGCTGCAACCGCCGGTACAATTCACCCCGTGGGAACTACGCACCACTTTATCGTACTGCCAGCGGCTACGGTAGAAATCTTCCCATTTCCGGGTTTGTGGCGATATTAAATCTTTAATCCAACTCATTTTATATTGAATATGTGGTGGTTATTTCGAATATTTTTCTTGTCTTTTTAATAGGACGTGGTTCACGCTAAGTCGTTTTCTCCTGAACCAGAGTCCGGTAATTGCCAGCAGTATCACTAACCCGACTACCATTGCAGCATGTAAAAACCAGGTTTTCTCTACCAGTGGTTGTGCCGGATTTTGCTCGTCGGCGTTTTTCAGGAATAATTGGATCTGGGCATTTTCAATTTCGGTAACCGGATGGTTTTTATAGGTTACGAGCATCGAAGGAAATGGGGGGAAAGCAATTATCCCTTTGATACCGGCAAATCCGCCCAGACGCGAATAGGCTTTGGTCAGGTCTTTGGCCAGAATCCCGCCTTTTCCGGAGTTATTGTACGTGGCATTGTGGCACGATATACATGATGCCCCGCCATTTTCGAAGCGCCGCTCCCCGTTGAACAACTCTTTTCCGGCTAAAATATCGAGTGGAGAATTCGCTTTCAGCATGGAATCCACTTTGTGCTGAAGCGCTGCCTGTCTGGGATCGATGGCTGCACCTCCAGCCCCGCCGTCAATGTGGGCTAGTATCTGGTTTACCTGATCAACAGTGAGTGCATTGTCGGGCATTGGAATGTTGTTGAACTGCTTAAATACTGCAACAGCTTCGGGATCGCCCGATTTAATTAATTTCCCTGAAGACTGGATAAACTGCACCAACCAGTCGTTTGTGCGGCGTTTGGTGATTCCCTTTAAATCGGGGCCAACCGTATTGCCACCTCCAATGGTATGGCAGGCTGCACAAGGTTTATAAAGTGCTGCTCCATCCTGTGCCAGGGCCCGATGGCCGATGATTTCGGTCAGCATTAGGCTTGCGAGAGCAATTATTTTTAGTTTTTGTTTCATTACTGACGATACTTTAAATATTTACCATTTACTATTTGCCAATGACCAACATCCAATCCTCACCCTTACTTACTTACTCCCCTCCTTCGGAGAGTTTATCCCGGTTTGTCGGGAGGTTGGGGGAGGCTCTTATAATTCAAACTGTGTAGCCCAGGTCTGTCCGGTTTCCTGCGACAATACAGAGAGTTCGAAGAGCTTTTTATTTTCTTTCGAAACGACTTCCTTTCGGCTGCATATATTGCCCTTGCCGTGCAGGCTATGGTTTACCTGATCGCCCAGCCGCGGCAAAAACGGGTACGAAATGGTTAATTGCTGATCTTCGTCCTCAACCAGCTTTATGGCTTCGTTGAAAAGAATGGTCTCGAACATTTCTGCAAATTCATCTTCTTTCATGGCTTTAAGTTCGGTTTCCTTCATGCCGTCAATCCACTCAAAGAAGATGATGGAGGTTCTTTCCTTTAATGCGTTTCGGATTGCCGAAGGGAATGGACTTCTGACATGTTCGTGGTTGGTAAACCAGTATTCGAAACCGGGTTCAATAAACTTCGAAGAGATAATTGACCGGATTTGTACCGGGTCTTTAAGTTCGGATTGACTCATTTTTATATGTTCTTTACTTTATTTAATAAAAATCCGGCCTGCTTTTTTTATCCTGAAAAGGTTGTAAACCACATAAGCAATCACAATCCAGACGATGGCAATAATTCCGTTGGCCAGCAGAAGCAACCATACCGGACTTTTATCACGGGCACCCCACAAGGCACGACGGTTAAACTCATCTTCGTGGCTTAACAGAGGTGTCCCCCATTTTTTTACAGCCATTGTCTCGTTATCGTTGTACAGAAAGTTGTTTTCGATTTTCACAACCAGGGTGACGTTGCCCTCGCTGTCGCCCACTATTTTTTCAGGAAAAACGACTTTTACTTTTCCATCGGCTCCGGTGTAGTTGGATAGTTCGCCAATTCGCATCAGGCCAAATTCGCGTTTGACATAGAAATGAACATCAACCTCGTTGAGTGGCAATCGGGCAGAGTCAGCGCTCAGCACAGTTGCTGTGATTGATTTGATCTCTTCGCCGGTCGTAAGTTCCAGCTTCACGTTTTTGGGTGGCGGAATGGCCGAAGGATCAACCAGAACCCTAAGGTAATTGATGACCGACCAGATTTCATCTTCTTTCAGCATAGCAGCAAAAGGTGGCATTTTGTCGCGCCCGGTACTTATTTTGTAATAAACAGCACCATCAGGTTGTTTCTGAAAAGCCGAATCAATCAGGCTGGTACTTTGTATAAGACCTTTCCCATCAGCTTTTTCGCCATGGCACGCTACACAGCTTCGCTTATAAATATTCCGGCCAAGCGCCAGATTCTTCGGTAGTATTTCGAGTGGGTTCTTTTTAGCTACCTGATCAGCAGAAACCTCCCAGGTTGCGATTTGAGAAAATGCACTTAAAGAAAATGCAAAAATCAGGATTGCAACTATTGTATTTCGCTTAGCCATCTTAGGAGTTGTTAATGATTTCGTTTGAAAAGCCTTTTTCGTGGGCCGTTTCGTGAACCGGAATGATTGGGAAGAACTTTACAAACAATGAAATAATCAGTGCAACCCCGGCGATACTGCCAATGGTAATGATCATTTCGGAGAAAGTCGGGTTGTAATGGTGATAACTTTCAGGATAATTCTGAACCGGAAGAAATGGGTGCAGCAAAGTTGGTGTCACAATCAGGAAACGCTTGAGAAATGCGCCGATAACCACGACCACCGAAATTAGCATGAGTGGAAGGGGTTTCCGGAAGGGTTTAATGATCAGAAGAAGGATGGGAAGGATCATTCCGAGAATCTGAACCGACCAGAACAGCAACGAATATTCACCAACCAACAGACCCAGAATATGAGCGCTTTCGCCTGATTTCATTTTATAGGCCGGAACCATAAATTCGTTCAGGTTAAAATACAGGTAAACCAACGAGGTGAGCACAAGTAGTTTACCCATGAGATCAAAATGTTCGTCGGTAATGTAAGCTTTGAATTTGTAATTGATCATGATCGCGTACATGGTTACAATCACTGTAGCTGCTCCAACCATAAAAGCGCCGGCAACGAAATAGGGACCGAATATGGTGCTGTCCCAACCTGGCCTGAGTGTGGAAGCGAAAAGCCACGATGTAACCGTGTGAATGGAAAGCGCAACCGGTATGATGATTACCATTAGCGCAGTGAGCGAAAGGTTCAGGATACGGAACTGTTCTTCAGTTCCCTGCCAGCCCAGGGATAATATTTTATACATTTTTTGCTGCCATTTGGGTTTGTGTCCCATTGTTTTACGGAGCAATGCAAGGTCAGGAATCAATGGAATGTATAGCAACAAAATGCTGATTACAAGATATGTATTCACCACCAGGATATCCCAGACAATGGGTGATTGAAGCCGTCCGTGCACGAAAATGTGCCAAAGCCTGTCAGGCCGCCCCATGTCAACCACAATAATGAGCAAGGCGGAAATAAGTGCGGCCACCGCGATAATTTCGGAAATGCGGGTCAGCGGAGTGGCCCATTTTACATTACTAAGTTTCAGAATGGCTGTAATGAGCGATCCCACGAGGCTCACGGCAATCAGGAAAACAAAATCGGCAATGTACAAACCCCAGGAGGCAATGTCGCGCATGTCAGTTGTTCCCAGTCCTTTCTGCAACTGACGGACATACATGAACCCCGCGATCCCGATGAGCAACAACAAGAATCCGATCCAGATTTTGAATGATGATCCGGTTCGGTTTAAAGGGGAATTCAGGTCAGAAACAAGATACTGAAACTCTTCTTTTTTTATTTCTATTTCTTTTCTGTACAGGTCGGTCATGTTGTGGAAAGTTAGCTGTGAGTATCTTCGATTTCAGGTATCAATGCTCTGTCTTTGGGTGGCAGGTAATATACCGATGGCGCTGTTCCGAGAACTTCCATCAGCCTGTAGGCTGAATTTGTCGCCAACAGCTCGCTCAACGAAACAGTTTCTCCTGACGTACCGTTGGTTACAGCATCTTCATACTCATTTCCGAAGTAATAAACCCCGTTTGGACAGGCCGAAACACAATAAGGCAGTTTCCCATCGCGCAGGCAGTCGGCGCTGAAGGTACATTTGGTGACCGTACCTTTTTTCTGCGGAACGTTCTTCTCGATGTCGTAGGCTACATCTTTATATTTTTCGGCGTCTTTGGGTTCGAACCAGTTGAATGACCTGGCCGAGTAGGGGCAGGCTGCAATACAGAACCGGCAGCCGATACATCGTTCGTTATCAATCAGAACAATACCGTCGCTCCGTTTAAATGTCGCATCCACCGGGCAAACTTTCACACAGGGAGGATTGTCGCAATGCTGGCAGTGTTTGGGCATGTAATAAGGTGCGGTATGTTCGCTGTCTTTCATCAGCAGCACATTCAGATGGTGCTGATCGGGCCGCAACTGATGAACAGCCTGGCATTTGTCCATGCACTTCCGGGCATTTTTGCATTTTGCCAGATCTACAACCAAAACGAATTTTTTACCGGGCAAACCTTTGCGGCTTTCACTGTTGTGGTTTGGGGCAAGATTTTTATTCAGGGTAGAAATATAGGCCGAATCAACTTCAACCAATTCATTTTTACTATTGAGAAGTGTAATTTTCTTTCCTGATTTCAGGCCCTCTGGTTTTGTGCTGCAACTTTGGGTAAACACCGCCGAAGCCGCTAAAGTACCCAACCCAAGGGAACCAAATTTTTGTAGGAATCTTCGTCTGGATTTGGGGGAACAATCCTGATCTTCCATTGATATTTAAGATTAGTTAATTAATTTTTAAGGCTACTAAATTAATACATTTAAAATGATTGGTTTGTACCCAATGTTACAATCAGGCTCAATTTTATATTCGGACAATATTTGGAATTAACCACTTTTGTAGATTCAGGGCTTAAGAGATCATTCGCATGTCACATCATTATTAAATTCAAAATGCCAGCTTATCTTTTTAAGCAGTTTATGCCTGAAATATTTATCTTTGCCGCGTTCATTTTTCCTGATAATTGCATTCATATCCGATTCAAAAAAAACATTCAAAAATGATTCTATTTTTTAAAACTCCGCAAAACACTTTAATTGCAGTAAACTCAGTTAGTTCAATCAATCCTGAAGATATTGAAAAACTAATCTGGCTGTTCGGAGAAGCTGAAAAGCTTGACGATGAAGTTTTAAACGGATGGTTCGTTGGACCACGCAAAGAAATGCTGACTCCATGGAGTACCAATGCGGTAGAAATCACCCAGAACATGGGAATTCAGGGAATTGCGAGAATGGAGGAATACATTCAGGTTGCCGATCAATCGGCAGGTTATGATCCGATGCTGAAAGCGCTTTATCACAATCTCGATCAAACGATATTTACAATCAATAAAAAACCCGATCCGATTCTTGAAATTGGTGATATTGCTTCCTACAACGATCAGGAAGGTTTGGCGCTGAGCCAGGATGAAATTGACTACCTGAATTCTGTTTCCGAAAAATTGGGTCGTAAATTAACTGATGGTGAAGTGTTTGGCTTTTCGCAGGTAAATTCGGAGCATTGCCGCCACAAAATTTTCAACGGTACTTTTATCATTGATGGGGTAGAGCAGGAGATGTCGCTTTTCCAGCTCATAAAAAAAACATCGCAGGAAAATCCAAATTTGATTATTTCAGCATACAAGGATAATTGCTCGTTTGTGCAGGGGCCGGTTGTTGAGCAGTTTGCACCAAAAACTCAGGACAAACCCGACTTTTTTGAAGTTACAGATATTGAAACCGTGCTTTCACTGAAGGCCGAAACACACAATTTTCCAACTACTGTTGAGCCTTTCAACGGTGCAGCAACCGGAACCGGCGGAGAAATCCGCGATCGTATTGCCGGTGGAAAAGGCAGTTTGCCCATTGCCGGGACTGCAGTTTACATGACTTCATATCCGCGAAATAAAACTGCAAGCCCCCTAAATCCCCCGAAGGGGGACTTAAACGGCCAGGGTTCCAAAAATTCAGATGAAGACTTGGGGTTTAAAGCCTTCCGCCAACTGGCGGAGAGGTTTGGAGGGGCTTCGTGGGAATTGGCTTTTCCTGCACGCGACTGGTTGTATCAGACTCCGGAAGAAATTCTGATTAAAGCTTCGAACGGAGCAAGCGACTTCGGAAATAAATTCGGGCAACCGATTATTACCGGTTCCGTAGTTACTTTCGAACATTTTGAAAACAACAGGAAATATGGTTTTGACAAGGTAATCATGCTGGCTGGCGGTATTGGTTTCGCGGCAAAAAAAGACAGTTTGAAGGACGAACCAACAAAAGGCGACAAAGTGGTGCTTCTGGGTGGCGACAATTACCGAATCGGAATGGGTGGTGGAGCAGTTTCCTCAGTTGCAACCGGCGAATTCGAAAATCACATCGAACTGAATGCTGTTCAACGCGCCAATCCAGAAATGCAGAAACGTGTTTACAATGCGATCCGCGCATTAAGCGAGTCGTCTGAAAACCCTTTTAT
>JAUYTA010000325.1 GCA_030695265.1 Bacteroidota bacterium | reverse complement strand
GATGCCTTTCCACAAAAAATGCAAAATCACCATGGAAAATATAAACGACAAAGACCAAATGACTTTGTATTACCAGATTGACTACACTTTAACCGACGTTCCGGCCGATGCTGCCTATTTTCATGCACAATTCAGACGGTTGAACACCAACACGACTTCGGATTATACGATTGTTGACAACATCAAAGGGAAAGGTCAGTTTGTGGGGGTTTACATGGCCTGGGGAGTCAACAACAATGGCTGGTGGGGCGAAGGGGAAATTAAATTCTTCATCGACGGCGATGGCCAGTTTCCGACAATTTGCGGAACAGGCACAGAAGATTATTTCTGCGGTTCTTACAATTTTGACAGGGATGGTCAATACAAAGAATTTTGCACTCCTTATGCAGGTCTCCATCAGGTTATACGACCCGATGGAGCCTATAAATCGCAGCAGCGATTTGGACTTTACCGCTGGCACATCATGGATCCGGTGCGTTTCGAAAAAGATCTGAAGATTACCATTCAGGATTTAGGCTGGCGGCAGGGCGGCAGATATCTGGCACAACAATCTGATATTTCTTCAGTCTGTTTCTGGTACCAGACCGATCCGCACGGAAAATTTCCTAAAATGCTAAACTGGCAGGGACTTGAAGTAAATTAGTATTGTGTTAATGATCTTTAGACGCAGCGTCATGCCGAACTTGTTTCGGCATCCCTTCTATGATGGGACCCCGAAATGAATTCGGGGTGACTGCAAATACTGAGATGTCATAAAAATCATTACTTTCAGCATTTCTAAACCAACTAATTATGAAGAAGACCGGACGCAGAGAATTTTTACTGACGACCACTTTGTCAGGAATAGGATTGAGCCTGACCGGCTCAGTTCTCAAATCAAACAACTTTTTGAGCAAAAATGCGGGTAACCGCATTGGCATCATCGGGCTGGATACTTCACACAGCATTGCATTTACCAAATCGCTCAACAATCCTGAAGCAGGCGCGGAGTTTGCCGGGTTTAAAGTAGTTGCAGCCTATCCAAAAGGCAGCAACGATATTGAGAGCAGCGTATCACGAATTCCCGGCTACATCACTGAAATCCAAAAGTACGGTGTCGAAATTGTCGATTCCATCGACCTTTTGCTTACCAAAGTTGATGTGGTTCTTCTGGAAACCAATGACGGACGTTTGCATCTGGAACAGGCTCTGCCAGTTTTGAAAGCCGGTAAACGAATGTTTATCGACAAACCGATGGCGGCATCACTGGCCGATGCAATTGCCATTTTCGAAGCATCAAAAAAATTCAAAGTCCCGATTTTTTCAAGTTCGTCGCTAAGATATATCAACGGTATGGACGAGGTAATTTCAGGAAAAATAGGGAAAGTACTCGGTGCAGAAACTTACAGTCCGGCAAAACTTGAAAAGACTCATCCCGATCTGTTTTGGTATGGAATACACGGTGTTGAAACGCTGTTTACAGCAATGGGAACCGGCTGCAAAAGTGTCGTCAGGGTTTCAAATGATGATACAGATTTGGTCATAGGAACCTGGGAAGATGACCGGATTGGGACATTCCGTGGCATCAGGAAAGGAAAAGAAGATTACGGAGGAACCGTATTTGGCGAAAAAGCCATCAAAGTGCTGGGCAATTATGCCGGATACAACCCATTGCTGGTTCAGATCATACAATTCTTTAAAACAGGGATAGTGCCTGTTAAGGAAGAAGAAACGCTGGAAATCCTTGCATTTATGGAAGCTGCCGACCTCAGCAAAGCCAAAGGAGGAAAAGCGGTTAAAATAAAAGCAGTGATGGAAAAAGCTGCAAAAAAGGCAGCAGGCAAGTTTTAACAAAAATATGATTGACTGTTTATTTACTTATTTGGCATTTTGTAGCAGTCAATTATGGTCATTTATTGTCATTCTGTTGTAATTTCAAGGCTACTTAATGACCACCAAATGACAATTGAATGACTTTTATGACCTTGGATAAATTCACGGATACTCATTAAAGATAAACCTTTACAATATGGAAAATTCAAGAAGAAATTTTATTCGGAATGCTACATTTGGAACTGCCGCATTATCAGTTGGTGGCATTCTTCCGGGTTTCAGTTCGAAAAGTTATGGCCGGATCGTTGGCGCGAACAATAAAATAGTGGTTTCGATGATGGGCGTTAACTCACGGGGACAGGCATTGGCGAGGAATTTCGCTCTTCAGGAAAATTGCGAAGTCGCTCATATTTGCGATGTTGACTCAAGGGCAATTGTGAATTGTACAAAAGCAATTAAAGAGCGGCAAACAATGGTGCCCAAAGGCTTTGTTGATTTCCGGCAGTCGCTTGAAAGCAAAGATATTGATGCCCTCGTGATTGCCGCTCCCGACCACTGGCACGCTCCGGCATCGGTACTGGCCATGCAGGCCGGCAAACATGTTTATGTTGAAAAACCCTGCAGCCACAACCCCCGCGAAGGTGAAATGCTGGTAGAGGCAGCAATCCGGTACAATAAGATTGTTCAAATGGGCAACCAGCGCCGCTCGTGGCCCAATGTGGCAAACGCCATTCAGGAACTGAAAAACGGGGCAATCGGAAATGTCTATTTTGGAAAAGGATGGTACACCAATAATCGTGGTCCGATTGGCATAGGAAAAATTGTACCGGTGCCTGACTGGCTGAATTGGGATTTATGGCAGGGCCCTGCTCCCCGGAAAGAATTCAAAGACAACCTGATTCACTATAACTGGCACTGGTTCTGGCATTGGGGAACCGGCGAAGCCCTCAACAACGGAACCCACATGATCGACCTTCTCCGCTGGGGAATGGATGTTGACTTTCCTGTAAAAGTCAGTTCAAACGGAGGACGTTACCGGTACCAGGACGACTGGGAAACCCCGGACACACAGGTGATCAACCTCGAATTTGACAAAGGCCGGGCGATGTCGTGGGAAGGCCGGAGCTGCAACGGAAAATACATTGAAGGCAGCTCTGTGGGAGTGATGTTTTACGGAGAAAAAGGAAGTCTGCTTATTCCGGCCGGAAATAGCTACACCATTTTCGACCTGCAAAATAAAGTGGTAAAGGAAGTGAAGGATGACAAGAAAATTGATCCAAGAAACCTTTCCAACCCAGCCGAACAGCTCGATGCCATTCACATTCAAAATATGTTTGACGGAATTAAAAATGGCAGCAAACTCAATTCGGACGTTGACTCCGGCCACAAAAGCACCTTGCTGGTTCAACTGGGAAATATCTCGCAACGTGTGGGCCGGTCATTAAATATTGATGCCAAAACCGGACACATTGTTGATGATCAGGAGGCAGAAAAATACTGGTCGCGCACTTACGAAAAAGGTTGGGAAATGAAACTCTAAAATGAATATCCGTAATATTATCCAATGTCATAAAAGTCATTCAATTGTCATTTGGTAGTCATTAAGTTGCCAGGAAATGACAACAGAATGACCATGAATGACCACAACTGACTGACGTAAAATGCCGAATAGGTGTGCAAACGGACGGTCACAAAATTTAAGAATATGGGAGCAAAAAAGATGGTCCTGTCTGGTTTGGTTTTGCTGGTTGTCTTTTCCGGAGTTGCCGAAGACAAAAATACCAATACCATTGATGCACTGCTTTATAGCAATGGAAAACCAGTATCTGTAAAAATTTCAGGCGACAAAATAAGTAAGGTAACTGCACTGAAAAGCAGTGCAAAAGCCCCTCAAATGTATGTTGCCCCCGGATTAATCGACATTCAGATCAACGGTTACATGGGCGTTGATTTTGCAGATCAGGACTTGACCCTGGAAGGAATCAGGAAAGCAACCCGCGCATTGTGGAAAGAAGGAGTTACAACCTATCTGCCAACTTTAATCACCGCCGACCGGAAAAGCCTGAAAAATAGCTTTTCAATCCTTTCACAAGCATTGGCCGATGAGCAAATTGGCCCTTCAATACCCGGTTTTCATTTGGAAGGCCCCTTTATTTCGCCTGAAAAAGGTTTTCGTGGGGCGCATCTCGAAAAATACATCCGGAAACCTGACTGGAACGAATTCGCTGAATTACAGCAGGCGGCAAAACATAAGATAAAACTGATCACTGTTGCGCCCGAAATTGATGGAGCAGTTCCTTTTATTCAGAATTGCAGCCGCGAGGGAGTAATTGTTTCGCTGGGGCATCACAACGGAAATGCGGAACAGATTGAAAAGGCTGTTGACGCCGGAGCAACACTTTCAACACATTTGGGAAATGGCTGTGCCAATATGATCGACCGGCACAACAATCCGATCTGGCCACAGCTGTCAGAAGATCGGCTTTCGGTTACCATCATTGCCGACGGCTTTCACCTGAATAAAGAGGAAGTACGAACTTTTTACAAGGCCAAAGGGATTGACCGGACTATTTTGGTTTCTGATGCACTCGATTTGGCCGGGCTCGAACCCGGAGAATACACCCGATGGGAAAGAACGGTGCTGCTGACACCTGATGTCGTAAAATTTCCGGCTGAAAATGTTCTGGCCGGCGCTGCTGCTCCAATAGCCACAGGGATTTCAAACATCATGAATTTTACCGGATGCAGCCTTGGCGATGCCATTAAAATGGCCAGTACCAACCCGGCAAAAATTCTTCAACTGAATGATCGTGGAGAAATCAGTCCGGGCAAACGTGCTGATTTGATATTGTTTACGATCGAAAATGGAAAAATGGTAATTCAGAAAACCATCCTCGGCGGAAAAGTGGTTTACGAAAAACAACAACGGTAGGTATGAGCGAAAACAAACTTCTCCGGAAAATATTACTTGGTCTGACTGCCGTCGGTCCCGGCTTATTTCTGATCGGTTACAACATTGGTACAGGAAGCGTTACAACAATGGCAAAAAGTGGCGCCGAATATGGCATGACCTTAACTTGGGCACTGGTTCTTTCGTCCATTTTCACCTACGTTTTAATGGTTGCTTATGGGAAAACCACACTGGTAACCGGGAAAACTGCCCTGTTCAATATCAAAACCAATTTCAAATATGGTAAAGTACTGGCCATCTATATTTTAATAGCTTTGGTTATTGGTGAGTTACTGGCACTGATGGGTATCTTCGGAATTGTCTCCGACCTGATTCGGGAAGCCTCGCTGCTTTTATGGGGTGGTGAAGGATTTAGCACCTTGAATATCACCATTGTTTTGGTCGTTGCGTTGTATGTATTGTTATGGTTTGGTCGTTACAAATCATTCGAAAAAGTGCTTGTTTTTCTGGTCATTCTGATGGGAATCTCTTTTATTACTGTGTTCGTTATGGTGAAACCAAGTATTTCAGAACTGTTGGGCGGACTTGTTCCCAGCATTCCCAAGACTCCGGGCTCGCTTCAGTTAATAGCTGCAATGGCCGGAACGACCTGCTCTGCGGCAGTATTTATCATGCGGAGTACGGTTGTTGCCGAAAAAGGCTGGAACATTAATCACCTGAAAGAAGAAAAGAGGGACGCCGCGGTTTCGGCCTCCATGATGTTTTTTCTTAGTTTGGTAATCATGGCTGTATCTGCCGGAACGCTGCATGTAATGGGACTGAAACTAAACACTACAATTGAGATGATCAGTCTGTTTGAACCCATCGGCGGCAAAGTAGCTGCCTTTATCCTGATATTGGGAATTGTGGGCGCAGGGATTTCAACAATTTTCCCGATTGTTCTGATTGCCCCCTGGCTGATAAGCGACTACACCGGAAAAGAAAGAAATATCAAATCGCCAATGTACCGGATTCTGGGACTGATTGGCATCCTCTTCGGTTTCGGTATGCAGTTTATAAGCACGACCCCACCTCTGCTGATGATTTTTTCGCAGGCTTTTCAGGCAATGATACTTCCGGCAGTAGCCATCCCGATTATGATTCTGATTAACCGAAAATCGTTAATGAACGAACAAACTGCCGGAACAAAAATGAATTTCAGCCTGATAGCTGTTATTCTTTTTAGTTTTATAACCTCGTATTTTGCCATTGCCGACTTTTTATAAATGAAACGAACATGGAAACAATAATCGTAGAAACAAAACAGGAACTTGGCAGAAAAGCTGCCATCACCGGCACAGAGCTAATCAGGAAAGCCATTGCTGACAATGGAACGGCCAACATTATTGTTGCTACCGGCGCCTCACAGTTTGAATTGCTGGATAAATTGGTAAAAGAGGATGTTGACTGGTCAAAAGTGACCGCTTTTCATCTCGACGAATACATCGGTCTGTCTGATTCGCATCCGGCATCGTTCCGCAAATACCTGAAAGAGCGGTTTGTTAATCTGGTGGGTCTGAAAGCATTTCACTATGTAAACGGAGAAGTTGATCCGGTGGAAGAATGTAAACGGTTGGAGCATATCATTCTCCACCATCCAATCGATGTGGCTTTTGTCGGCAT
>JAUYTA010000320.1 GCA_030695265.1 Bacteroidota bacterium | reverse complement strand
ATTGAACACATTTTTGAAAAGCACCGCATCGCTGGCGATAAGGAATTGTGGCTTTATCCCGGTGCTTGTGCTGGCAATGATTGTGAGAACTGTGGCAAAAAGGGTTACCGTTTTGTCGGCAATCACTCTAAAAATTACATTGACTTGCTTTTCGAGGTAAATGGCGACGACATCACCGATATTTATAGTTGTGCTCGGTTCAAATCCGATATCGAGGTGACTAATTTAGGTTCTAAATCATACATTGACATTGATTTGGACGAAAGAGCTAATTTCCCCAAACCGCAATCGTACTGGACCCGTGTTTATGCCGCGCAGGGTGCTTACAGCGAACTAATTACCATACCGCCCCGGAAACTCACTTTTGAAGAACTGAAGTACTGGCTGGATAAACACGCCGGATTGTACCGACAGATTGGCGAATATAGGGTTACGAAACCGAAAGTGAAATGGACGCCCTTTCACCGGCTTTACTACGATTTAACTGAAATTGGGATGATTATTTCAGAAAATATCGATCAAATCAGGCAAGCCAATCAGGCATTTAAAAAGATTGAATCAGATCAGGAATTGATTGAATGGGTGATGACATACGAAAAAACCTACCATGAAGGAACCTTTGAGATGAAGAATTTCCTCGTGAAAAATGGTGAGGATTATGGTTTTGCCGAGTTTGATAAATATTTGTTTACCGGTGAAGTATTCGCGGAAGTCGATGCATTTTTCCACTCTTTTGAGCCGCATCATTTTGAACTGATCAGTAAATATTCGATTTATACCGACGATGAGGAAGAGGAAGTATCCAACAACGAAGATTGGAACATAAAAATGCATGATAGAAATTCTTTACGCTTTCACCTTGGAAGAAGAAAAGAACTGGAAGAGTTGGGAATTCATCTCCCGTTCTATTTGCGAAAGGGAGATAAACAAACTGATAGTATTGATGTACCCTTCTAATCAAAGGCATGGAATTGAAGAACAAAGTCACCCCGTCAGTATAAATCGAAAATTTGCAGTGGAAAGGTCTTACCTATTTGTTCCACAAATTCGGAATTCCGCCATGTCCGCGGGCTTTTACAGGCGCCTGTTCAACCGGTTTTAATTTTTCCTGATGAATGTCGAACAAGCGTTTTGCAGTTTCCATCATTGCTTCCACCTGATGCTGATATGGTCGGTCGGTCACATCAACCAAACCGCAGTTGTAGTTTTCGCCATCGCGCCGGCCTGTTAAATCCTGATCGCACCACTGAAAATAAGCTGTTCCGATGAGTCCCGGATGCTGATATGCCCGTTCGGTGTAGTAACGATAGGCAACACCTCTTTCTTCCTGCGAATTTACCTGCCAGAGCGATTGTGCCATTCCACGGTCAACCGTTCCAAAGTGATACTCGCCGATAATCATGGGCAGGCCCGTCAGTTCCATTGCACGATCCATCATTTCCTTTTTCGGGTAAAGATCGTAGCAGTTGAAACTGAACACGTCGAAAACATCTTTACAGATTTCCAAAACTTCGCGGTCGATGTGCATCACATTTCCGAAACGGATACCCAAATTGAGGTGGTTGGGGTCGTATTTTGTGATGGCGTTGTCAACCGTTTCGAGGAAGATGCGGAAAGTTTTAAATATGAATTGTTTCCGGTTTTCAGGAGTATCGCCTTTGGCCAGCCAGTTTTTCAGTTCGGTTTTAATCGGTTTGTCGGCTCCTTCCAGAATCATATCGCAAAGCCTTAGTTCCTGTTCGAGCCACGAAGGTTCGTTGCCGGTGAAATAGCCAATCAGCCAGGGATTATCCTTGTATTGTTCAACCGACGCTTTGCAAGCTGCATCAACTTTCGAGGCAAAATCACCGGTATAAACATCCGGCAATCCCATCAGTCCGCCCTCAATTCCAACGCCCCGCAACTGAAACATAAATGCTTTGCGGTTCATGTTCATCACTTCGGGGCTCGACCAGTTGGCAATGGTGTTCAGTCCCCATTTGTCCATCCGTTTGATAATCATATCGCGCGATTTTTCAGGGTAATCATCGCCATATCTGCGGAAAAGGTTCCAGGTACCGAACGAATTCCCGCCTCTTCTTTCCTGATTTTGACTGATGTTTTCAGGAGGCAATTCCTTGTAAAAACCATTCCGTTTATCCAGATCGCGGATATTTCCTCCACCGCCAGGACTAACACAATCGACGCCATGCGACAGGAACAAATATCCTTCAGGATCGACAAACCACCAACGACCGTCAATTTTTTCGGTGTGAAAAAATCCGGTTGCTTTGCCTTTCGCCTGAAGATAACCACCGTACCTGGAATAGTTGTAGAGATTTACGGAAACAGTCCTGTTGATAAGTTCACCAGTAGAAACGTTCCGAATCTTATGGCTTTTTGTTGTTACCACGTTTTTTTCTTCGGCTTCCCATTCTTTTTTTAGCTGGTCGATCGAATGAGCTTTGCCTTCCCATTCGCCAAGGTTCCATTGGCCAAATTCGTCAACAACAGGTTTTTCTCCCAGATATTGATCGCCGGGATCTTCCACCGAAAGTGAGATGGAGCGAAGTTCCAAAGTTGGGTTGTTGATGGGCGCATTCATTCGGATACCAATACTGTCAATTCCACGAAGCGGCCCCCGATTCCCGCCCAGATTGATCCATCCGGTGTAGCGGGGCTGATTGTATGTTGCAGCCAGATCGAGCGCGGCATCGGGCAGGCGACGGTAGAATTTCAGCGGGATTGCCAGTTTGTTCCAGCCATTGGCAGTGTAGCTCATCACACGCAATTCGTTGTATCCGCTTTCAGTGGTGAAACCCACGTGGAATCGCTGCGGTGTCGTGATTTTAAATTCGAGAACCACAAAATTAAAATCGTCCCAATTGGCTGGTATTCCCGAAGAAATATCCCGGATGGCAAATTTTTGTCCGGAAACTTCTTTGCTGCTGTCGAACTGGATTTTGACGGTTTTTTGTGCTTGAGCTGTAATTGAGGTTGCAAAAAGTAAAAATAAAAGCACAAGCAGGTTTTTGAGGAGGGTTGGTTTCATTGTTTTAGGTTTAAGAATTGAGACTTCTAATGTAAAGGTTTTATGTGATTTAACGTCAGTCCGAAGTGAAAAAGAAAACTACATACTCACCCCCAAGTCCGCAGGCGGCCTGCCCCCCTCTTACTATGTTGTAATCCAAATTTTCGGAGCATTATTTTTGAAATAATTTTTGCACTAATTTATAAATAATTTATTTACAGCATATTATATTTGTTCTTGTAAAAAGGAAGAGGACGTAGGCTCTGCTGGGGAGCAACCTGCCAGCAATACTTTTTACGGATACACTGTATGGAGG
>JAUYTA010000318.1 GCA_030695265.1 Bacteroidota bacterium | reverse complement strand
TTGATAAGATAGAACATATTCATTTCCTTGTTCGTCATAATACCAATTATTTGGAGTACAGCTTGTTACGTCGGCACCAAAAAATGTTCCACCCTGTACATTCTCCAATTGTTCAATATTCAACTTTTTCATTTCAATAAGGTTATATGAATTATGGCACTTTGCCAACTTTTACAATTGCCGGTTGCAAAAGCCGTTCCCGTATAGTAGCTTTGCGTTGGCTTTTAAAACAAAGCCTATGCCTCCCCGGGCCGGGAACAAATATCGCGAGTACTTGCCCCCGGGGAGGCTACTAAATGAATTTATTAATGCTCATATTATTGGAAAAGTTTGGATTAGATTTTTAATAAATAGAATGTAAAGTAAATTTATTAGACGGAATAATTATTTCCGTCTTTTTATATTTTTAAAAAATATTTTTTAGTGATTTTACAGTATTCAATTTCAATGCCTTGATCTCTTAAGTAATTAATCATATTTCTAATTGTTTTTTCTGAACACATAAATTTCTCAGCAATGTTTTTTTGGAGAACTAACATGTCCTTTTTTTATTAAGTCAAATAAGTGCTCTAATCTTTGTGAATAAGTGGCATACGTCATAATTTTAATTTTTCTTGATAAATTTTGTCCGACCCGTTCTTAAAAAATTGGAAAGGCTCCAACTCTTGGCCGCACCGGCGAGTCGTACCCAGCAGAAATTAGACGATCGGCAGGGAGGATTAACCCGGTGCGGCCTACTTCACGAATTTATTGATGCTCATTTTTATGGCGTATTTGTGGAATGTTTATAAAATGCGTTGATGTGTAATATCAATGTCAATTGATTGTCAATTCCCTTTCGTTGCCAAATCTTTCCCTGAACAAGTGTTCTTCACGATTATCTTCAAATTGGCAACTAAATCGAATGTGATGAGCTAATTTATGATACAAATTATTAATAACAAAATATATTTTATTCCAATTTATGCCTGTTATTGTTATCTGTCTGTTGTTCAGTATATAGCAAAAACATGTTGTGTGACATGCAAAAATAATTCAAAAAAGAAGGTATCCTTTTGCCTTTTTTCGGAATATACTAGTTAGGGTCTTTCTCATTTTTACCGAATATCCGCTCCAGCAATTGCTCTTTAAACTGTTCTGAAACAGGTAGTTTGTGTACACCAATTTGTATTTGGTTCCCTTCAATGTGATCTATTTTGGAGAGATTGACGATGGTGGTTCGGTGCACCTTCATGAACGATGAGGCTTTCAGCTTTTCTTCCCAGCTTTTAAGCGTGCCGTGTACCACCAGTTTTTTGTCGGTGCAGAAAATGGTCACATAGTCGCCGCAAGTTTCAATGAGCTGGATGTCTTCAACCAAAATCTGGTAAATACGCTTACCCGATTTTACGCTGAGTTTTGCAGGTAAAACCGGTTGAGAACGGGCATTAAATTTTTCGCGGGCTTTGTTTACCGCCTTGTAGAACCGCTCGAATGAAAATGGCTTTAGCAGGAAATCAACCACTTCCAGGTCGAATCCATCAACTGCATAGTGCGAATAGGCGGTGGTGAAAATAACCAGCGGCGGGCGAACCAGAGAACGTAAAAAGCTCACGCCCGACATTTCGGGCAGATTGATATCCAGAAAAATCAGGTCAACAGCGTTTGCATCCAGAAAAGTCTGTGCCGAAAAAGCATCGGCAAAAGTGCCGAAACAGTGCAGGTCAGTACATCTGGAAATGTGGTGTTCCAGAATCGATTGTGCTGCAGGTTCGTCTTCAATAATGATGCAGTTCATAAAGTCTTAAATTTTAGGTTCTGATTCCTATTGACATGCAAGTTACGTTGATTCTTGTTTTCTGCAACCCGAAGGGATTGTAAAAACCGTAAAGAAGCACTAAATTTGGTTGATTTTAAATACACGAAAAATAATTAAATTATGGAAACGACTTGGAGTCAGGCACTTCAACCCTTATTTCAGCAATACGGAAAGCGCAAACATCCGCTCGACTGCCAGAACCGATACCAGTTGGTCGTTATGGTCATCCTTTCTGCCCAGGATTCGGATAAGCACATCAACGAACTGGCTCCGGCTATCTTCGCGGCATATCCAACTATGAATTCGCTTTCTCATGCAACCGAAGCGGACCTGCAACCGCACATTGGTTCGGTCAGAAACTGGGGCAACAAAGCCAAGTGGCTGGTCAAACTTGCCCAGACTGTTGGCGAAGACGAAAATATTCCCAAAACAATGGACCAGTTGACTAAATTACCCGGACTTGGACGAAAATCTGCCAACGTGATTATCCGCGAATCGGGCGATGCTGCTGAGGGCGTGATTGTTGATCTGCATGTTTTGCGTGTTGCCCCGCGATTGGGAATTGCCGCCGAAGAAGACGCTACCAAACCCGAAAAGGCAGAAAAGAAAATCATGGCCGCTGTTCCTCAGGAATTCTGGAATGAGTGCGGAATGGCAATTTCCTTTTTGGGAAGAGAGCTTTGCCGTCCGACCAATCCCAAATGTGAGGTTTGCCCGATGAACACGATTTGTCAGTACTATCAAAGTTCGAAACATTAATCTCGCTATTTATCCAGTTTCACTTTCATTTCCAGATGAAATATGCCGTCTTTTTCCTGATATTCAATAGAATGGCGATCAGGATAAATCAGGTTTAATCGTTTTTCAACGTTTGGTATCCCAAGGCCTCCGTTCTCTGTACGATCTGTCTTCTCACGGAGCGCAATCTGATTTTCGGTATTGAAAGTCAGATTTTTGCCATCGTAGCTGATGAAAATCCGAATTGTACCCGTATTTTTCCCGACTCCGTGTTTGAAGCAGTTTTCAGCCAGGGGAAGCAAAAGAAGCGGAGCAATATTTACTCCTGAAAAATTGCCTTCGGTTGTAAGAAGTACCTGTGTAATTTCAGGATTCACCCGTTCTTTCTGAAGGCCGACATAGGTTTGGATAATTTCCACTTCCTTTTCGAGCGGAATGGTCTCGCTGGAAGTGTCGTACAAAACATAGCGAAGAAAATCTGAAAGTTTCAGAATCACTTCAGGGGTTCGGTCATCTTTCTGCGATGCCATCGAATAAATGGTATTCAGGTTATTGAAGAGGAAGTGTGGATTAATTTGTCCTTTCAGTGCTGAAAGTTCGTTGCGTGCCGCATCGCGGTTGGCAATCAGCATCAGGGCATATTGTCCTATCAGGAATAGAATACCGGTAAAAACCAGGTAGGCAGCCACAATCAACACAAGTTCCCAAATTCTGAAATAGGAAATGTAATAAAGGCTTGAGAAGAGTTTGTCAATGAAATAATCGAAAAAGGCAAAATTCAGAATGGCTGTCAGCAAACACAAACCTGCGGAATAAGCCAGATAGGTTCCAAAGCGACTTTGGTTCAGGAACCGGACAATCAGAACTTTCAGGTTAAAATAAACAGCGGCAACAATCGTCAGGTGAAAGACCACGACATAAAGGAAATTCTTCACAAAGTATTCCGTAAAAACCTGAACATCCTCTTTATTTTGGTCAGGCTTAATCCATTGAACTATGACGTATCCCAGCGGTATCAGGAAAAGTATTGAAACTGGAATTTTAATCCAGAGCCACTTTTTCCTGACCATCCAAATAAACGGAAGGGAACAGTACAGTAAAAAGACAAAGTTGACCAACAGGATGAAATCCCACTCTACCTCAAATCCTTGAATCACGCTGGTCGATTCAACTCCGGGATTGAGGACGACATTCCAAAAATTGAAGGAAATGAACCAAAAGAGCAAATGCAGGCTGCTTAAAAGTTGGTTTTTCAAGTAGATGATTTTCATGGCAGTTGGTTTATTCGGGTTAGTTTTAGCATAGCTTGCTGGTCGTCCCAGTCGATAAATCGTTTTTGATGGGCATACCGCTCAATCATTTCGGTAAGGTTTTCCGACGTCGCAGTGAGCAGCAACCGTCCGGCATCGGGCACATAGCGGTATTTAATGCGCACCCGTTTTTCCTCGATCATTCCTTTCATGTAATCGGCGCCCAGCCACGACACTTTTAGTTGTTTGTCCTGAAATGAGATTCGGGCAAGCGTATGAACGGTAAAGTAATTTTCCCTCGCCATTCGGCTTTTCTGAATAGCCGATATTTCGCGGGGGCTAAAATCACCGTACAACGCGCCGTTTATCCTGAAAAGAACCAACCGGAACTGGTATTGCGCCGAATCAGGATGATTTCCTGTCAGTTTTACCACATAATGATTCTGTGGCTTGAAAACCATAGAATCATTGCCCTGTTTGTCTTTCATCTTTTCTTCGGAAATGAATTGCTTGATTTGCCAGACAGAAGTTGTATCGGAAAGTTCCCAGTGGCTGCTGTTTTTATCGGTCGAGTCTTTCTTCGACTGAATCGGTTGTGCCGACCAGTTTCCCTCGATTTCAGGAGAAAGTGTGATGTTTTTATCGAGGTAAAACGGGTTCAGCGAGCAAATCATCACAAACTCCGAACATCCTGAAATGAACAGGAGGATACCGGAAACGATCAATAGTTTTCTTAGTTTCATAATCATGGATTTTAATGCTGAACCGAAGATAGAGCGAATAGTAACGAACGGGAATTTTTTTCGACGAAACTCCCCGTTTTTTCGATGGGGAAGAAAGAAACGCATCCACGATAAATGCCTTACCGTTGATACCCATTGCGATACGCCGATGCAGATGATCAAACCCGGTTTTAATATTCGCGATGTAAACGAGTCGCCAAAAAGCCGGGTCGATTTGCCACGAATGAAATCGGGCGGACTGGACGCCATGTTCTTTGCAGCTTTTACCGGACAAAAACCTCGCACGGAAGAGAAATGGCGTGCGCTACATCACACTTTGCCATTCGTACCACAACGATATCTGCGATTCGTCGAGCGACCCGAAACCTGCCGAACACAATGGGGTGGGCGATTTTGGCAAACAGGTAATTGCCGAAATGAACCGACTTGGAACATCACCCGCGAATTGCTCCTGAGAGGATATTCAGAAAAAGAAATAAAGAAAATTTGGGGCGGTAACCTGCTGCGTGTTTTTAATGCGGTTGAGAGATATGCGAAAAAAAATCGTATTTTTAAGAATTTCGAAATTTAGAATTAGGAGATTCATGATGAATACAGACGATAATTTTTTATATCAACCAAGAAAATTTAATACAATTGAATTGTGGAAAGATATAACCACTGAACAATGGAACGATCCGAACTGGCAAAAAAAGAATTCCATTCGCACAGTCGCGCAATTGAAACAAGTAATCATCCTGAACAAACATCAGGAAAAGGAAATACAAAGAACCATAAATACCTTGCAAAAAGAAGGAAAAGAGCCCTTCAGGATAAGTCCGTATTATGCTTCTCTGATGCAGGAAGATCCTTTCCACCCTGTCTTTTTTTCTGAAAAATCAAAAAAGCGACTTGACCCGATATTCTGGCAAAGTGTGCCTACACCGGCCAACCTGTTGTTTCCTGATGCCGGTTTGGAAGGCGCTATGGACGAGGGTTCGAGGAGTTATGGCGCGGCTTATCAGCGTTACCCGAATCGGGTGGCATTGTTTGTTGCTGAGAATACAAGCTGTGCATCGTATTGTGTACACTGCCAAAGAGCCAAATCGTTGGACAGCACCGTTGATGTCAGCAGTAATGAAGTCGATAAGGGATTGTTCTATATCGGTTACAATACGAATATCAACGAGGTTTTGGTAACCGGCGGCGATGCATTAATGATCAGTGAAAAGCGCTTGCAATATATTCTGGAAGAACTGAGTAAAATTCCGCATCTCAGGGCAATCCGAATTGCGACAAGGGTGCCGGTTGTATTACCCATGGCTATTACCGATGAATTACTTGAACTAATAAAGATATCGGCAAACAAGCACAATACAGGTATCGACAAGTACGTGTATTTTATGACCCACATCAACCATTTTCAGGAAATAACTGAAGATATGGCCAAAGCCGTAAAAAAAATCACATCGCATGGTTTTACAATCAGGAACCAAACGGTTTTGCTGAATCATGTAAACGATACTTACCGGATACTTGCCGAAACATTCAGGCGGATGTTCTGGATTGGTGTTCACCCATACTATTTGCTGCAATGCCACAAGGAAAGAGGAATCGTACATTTTATTACTCCAATTCAGGTGGGTAAAATATACATGAAACATTTGCAGGGCTGGATTTCCGGTATAACAGTTCCCAGGTATGCTGCGAATATTGAAGGGGGAGGAGGGAAAGTTCTTTTAATGCCTTCGGGACACGATACACTCAATCAGGAATCGAGTATTGACGATAAAATATCTGAAAGCTATGCAACAATTTCGACCTGGGATAACAAGAAAATTTTCAGGTATGAAGCGCTTGGCCGTGCAACCAAACTGGAATTTGATGGAGCGGTTAAAATAATGGATTCCTTTATTGGAAGAAAAGGGGTTTTCCTTCCCAAAATAATTATTGTTGATGAAAAGGGTAACCACATTGAAACAACCAACCGAACAAAATTGCCCGGCTTCGAAAAAAGCAAAAAATCAGCATTGCTGGATTATAAACTGGCGACCGATGAAATGCCATTAACGAATCCTGCTGAAATTGCTGAAATACTTGAAGAAGAATTTAAAAAATCGAAGTATAACATTCCGCAGCAATTGCAAGGTATATTCCTATAAATCAGACAAAATAGTCTTTATTCAGATATTTTCTACGACGATTTCAGCCAGGATGCAATTGGCGATTTTCCTGCGCTATGGTTCTCCAATGGCTCTGGCGAGGTAGTTACCTTGAACAACTATCCGGGGAAATGGATGCAAATAACCGCCAATGGTTGTTATTACGCATTTATGTCAATGAGACAAAGGTAATTGATTCGCCGCGCCTTATGCCAGTTGGATATAAATACAACATGTTACGATTCGAGATGGGTGGCGAAACCAAACCTGTTGCACCAAACGACACTCCCGTAAATAAAGCCCTAAACCGAAGGGTTGAATTCATAAAATTATAAACATTTAAAAACCACATAGATACATAGAACACATAGAAAAAGAATTAAAAACAAAAAAACTATGTGACCTATGTGCCTATATGATAAATTATTAGAAGATAAGGAAGAAATCACCATTCACAAGAAAGGCGATAAGCTCTATTTCGACATGAGCAATTTTATCAACAAAGCTGCCTTCCAACAAAATGGGGAGATGCCAGCTGAGATTCAAATTACCGGAAATAATATGGAGA
>JAUYTA010000295.1 GCA_030695265.1 Bacteroidota bacterium | reverse complement strand
CTTGACTATATCTCTGTCAATTACCAAAGTACTTTGAATATGGCTGGCGATATCACTTATTTTAGGGGAAGGGGTGCTGAAGGCGCAGCTCAGATTTCAGAATTTGTACTCTCAGGCGCCACTTCGGGATTGAAAATATTTGATGTAACCAACCTTCATCAGATGGTTGAAATGCCTGCAGGTTTTGCTGGCAGCCAAATGAAATTTAAGTCGAATTCACCGCTCATGATGGAGTACGTGGCTTTTAACCCTTCAGGAACAACCATTCCGGTACCTGAATTGGTTGGCGAGATTGCAAATCAGAATTTACATGCTGGCGATTTATCTGAAATGATTATTGTTGCACATCCCGGCTTTTTAAATGTTGCCAACGAATTGGCCGAATTCCATCGCACCAGCGATCAAATGACCATACAGGTAGTTACTCCAGAAGTAATTTACAATGAGTTTTCAGGCGGTCTGCCAGATCCGTCGGGATTTCGCAATTATTTCAGGATGCGCTACGACCGCGGAAATCAATCAGGAAAGAAAACGTTGAAATATATTTTATTGTTGGGTGATGGCACCTTTGACAACAGAAATGTTCAGGGCAAAAACCTGAATTTTATACCAACCTATCAGTCGGTTAATTCTCTTTCGCCTGTTGAGTCGTTTGTTACCGATGATTTTTTTGTGATGCTCGACGAAAATGAAGGCGGTTCTACTGGGATTATTGACCTTGGAATTGGACGGATACCAGCGCGCACCAAAGATGAAGCTGAAATTGTATTGGATAAAATAAAAAATTACCGGCTTCAGGAAACGATGGGAAACTGGCGAAATGTGGTGACATTTATTGGTGATGACGAAGATAACAGTACCCACATGTGGCAGTCGGAGCAACTTGCAAATTTGGTAAATACTAACTATCCGGCTTTTTATACCGATAAAATTTACTTTGACGCTTACCGGCAGATTTCAACTTCAGGGGGTGAAAAGTATCCGGATGTTACGGCTGCCATCAATAACAGGGTTAAGCAAGGCACTCTGGTAATGAATTATACCGGACATGCCAATGCCAAAAACCTGGCAGATGAAAATGTTCTGGATGTTGGGGCCATCAACTCCTGGAGCAATTCCAGACGCCTGCCGATTTTCGTAACTGCTACCTGCGAATTCAGCCGTTTCGATGATAATGAAACCTCAGCAGGTGAGCACATCCTTTTTAATCCGATAGGTGGTGGGGTTGGCCTTTTTTCAACTACCCGGCTGGTTTATTCCGGTGCTAATTTCATTCTTAACCGCCAGTTTTTCAGGTATATTTTCGAGAAAGATGAGCAAGGCAATCACCTTCGGATGGGCGATGTGATGCGGCTGGCAAAGGCAACTGCCAATACTGGCATCAATCAGCTTAATTTTACTTTGCTTGGCGATCCTGCCTTGCGGTTGGCATATCCCGATTTTCAGGTAAAAACAAGCACTATCAATGGTAAAGATGTTGTTGTACAAACTGATACTATCGGATCGCTTACAGTTGTTACGATCAAAGGTTTTGTTGCCGATAACAATGGGGCAAAGATGACTTCGTTTAATGGCGAAATTATTCCAACCGTTTACGACAAAGCCATGCAGGTAAAAACACTGGGAAATTCAGGAGAAATACCAATGAATTATACGATGCAGAACAACATTATATACAAAGGCCTGGCAAGCGTTGTAAACGGTGAGTTTGAGTTTTCCTTTTTTGTGCCAAAAGACATTTCATTTAAGCTGGGAAAAGGCAAAATTCTTTACTATGCCTACAATGAGACAATGGATGCCCATGGATCTTTCGATGGTTTTTATGTGGGCGGTTCATCCGGTAATTCAATTTCGGATTCAAAAGGGCCGGAAATTAATTTGTTCCTGAATACGGAATCGTTTAAAGACGGAGGGAAGGTGAGTGCCAGTTCTGTTTTGATTGCCAATATTACTGATGAAAACGGCATCAATACGGCAGGAACCGGAATCGGGCACGATATCACTGCTGTTCTCGATGGCGATTATTCAAATGTAATGGTGCTGAATGATTTTTTTCAATACGATAAAAATAGTTATACCAGTGGCAAAATTATTTTTCCGTTGAGTAATCTGGCCGAAGGAAATCATACATTGACTGTGAAAGTTTGGGACGTGTTGAATAATTCTTCGGAAGTGGAAATTAATTTCGTGGTGAAGGACGACCTGCGAATTGAAAACTTATATTGTTTTCCAAATCCGGTGCAGGACAAAACCAGTTTTGCTTTCACGCACAATCAACCTGACGAAACTTTTGATGTAACGCTTGAAGTTTTCCAGACTTCAGGAACACGTATTGACATGCTTCAAAGGAAAGTTGGTTCGCAGGGAACCGAAAGCCTTCCGTTTGAATGGACTCCTTCCCCGAGGCTTGTGAAAATGACACCGGGTGTTTATATCTACCGGGTGACAGCAACAATTGATGGAAAAACAGGCAGTGCATCGGGAAGATTGGTATATGTATATCGCTAAATAATGAAGAAGTACCGAAATTTTCAATACTATTTCAGGAGAAAGTCCGTTTAGCAATTTGAGTTGTCAAAGGTTGCTACTCCTCAACAAAGCCCTATATTTGCAAATTCAAAATTTTGACCAATTTAAATATGAAGAAGTTAAACGTATTATTGACTGTAGTTCTTTTATTAGTTTTGTTTGTACAATATGCCGATGCACAAGATAAAATTAATGCAATAACAACTGGTGTTCCATTTCTAACAATTGGCCCTGATGCAATTGCAGGTGGAAAAGGAGATGTAGGAGCTGCAAGTGCTCCTGATTTATTTTCGCAACACTGGAACCCGGCTAAATATGCTTTTATTGAAGAAGATATGGGTATTGGAATATCATATACCCCGTGGTTAAGGAGACTTGTAACTGATATTGGTCTTTCGTCGCTTGCCTTTTACAAACGTCTTGACGATGTGCAGACGATCAGTGCTTCGTTGAACTATTTTTCTTTGGGTGAAATATTCCTGACTTATGATGATGGCAGTAGTATGGGGCAATCAAGTCCGAATGAATTCTCTGTGGATGTTGCCTATACCCGTTTATTGTCTGAAAATTTTTCTGGTAGTGTTGCTTTAAGAATCATCAATTCTGATTTTGCTTTGATGAGTGAAGGTTGGTATCCCGGATTTGCTTATGCTTCGGATGTTGCATTTTATTATCAGAAAGAAATTCGTGCAAACCGAAAAAATAGTCTGCTTTCGGCGGGTATCAATATTTCAAATATTGGATCTAAAATCACCTACAATAAAGGAAATACAAAAGATTTTATACCTACAAATCTTAGATTGGGAGTTGGTTATAAAACAGAAATTGATAAATATAATGTTTTTGCGATATATGTCGATGCCAACAAATTATTGGTTAAAACGCCTAACGCCGATGAAGCTTATGAAGAATATAGCGGAACATCGGTAATCGCAGGCATGTTTCAATCTTTCTCCGATGCTCCTGGCGGAATGAAAGAAGAGTTGCAGGAAGTTAGTCTCTCGGCCGGTGCCGAATATGTATATAACAAACAGTTTACAATCCGCGCTGGGTATAATCACGAAGATGCTTATAAAGGAAACAGAAAATACGCTACCGTTGGAGCTGGTTTAAAGATGAACGTTTTTGCTCTGGATTTTTCATACTTAATTTCTATGGCGCAAAATAATCCACTCGATAATACCCTTCGGTTTACATTGTCATTCGACTTCGAAGCGTTTAACAAACAGAGACGATAACAATATGAATTTCCGGATAGGTTACGGATACGATGTACACCGTTTAGCTGAGGGCGAGACCTTGTGGTTAGGCGGTGTTCTGATTCCTCACAGCAAAGGAACTGTTGCCCATTCCGATGGAGATGTGTTGCTTCATGCCTTGTGCGATGCAATGTTGGGTGCAGCTAAAATGGGTGATATCGGGAGACACTTTCCTGATACTTCTTCAGACTACAAAAACATTGACAGCAAGATTTTGCTAACAAAAACCAATGAACTGATTGCGACAAAAAACTACCGGGTCGGAAACCTGGATATAACCGTGGCTGCACAACAACCCAAACTCAAACTGTTTATTCCTGAAATGGAAGAAACCATTGCCCGAATTCTTGGGATAGATGTCGATGCTGTTTCAATCAAAGCAACCACCACCGAAGAATTGGGTTTCGAGGGCAGGGAAGAAGGAATTTCGGTACATGCAGTTGTATTACTTATTTCGGATATTGTAAAAAAATAACCACATAGGCACATAGTTCACATAGAAAAATAATAACTATGTTTTCTATGTTTTCTATGTGCCTATGTGGTTCAAAATAAAAAAGATGAAAAAAACACTCGTCATCGGGGCAAGCGAAAATCCCGATCGTTATTCGAACAAGGCGATTAAGGCTTTGTTATCACACAACCACGAAGTTATTGCGTTGGGATTGAAAAAAGGTTCTGTCAAGGGAGTTGCTTTTCATACTGAAAAAATGCAGTTTGAGAATATCGACACCGTGACCATGTATGTCGGGCCGCAAAACCAGCCGGAATACTATTCCTATATTATTGGCTTAAAGCCGCGCCGCGTGATCTTTAATCCAGGCACCGAAAATCCAACATTTATCAGTCAGCTTAAAGCTGCCGGTATTTATCCTGAAATTGCCTGTACCCTGGTTTTACTGGCAACCGGACAATTCGAATAATGGAAACAATCCAATCCATACAGGAATTTGAATTACTTTTAGCCGAACAGGATGCTGTACTGGCGTATTTTTCTACTGAAATTTGCTCCGTTTGCAAGGTTCTGAAGCCTAAAGTTTCCGAAATGGTCGCTGAATCATTCCCACTGATGAAAATGGTCTTTGTAGAATCAGATAAACTACCTGAACTGGCTGCCCAAAACCGTGTTTTTGCTGCTCCAACAGTAGTCGTTTTCTTTGCTGGACGCGAAACAATCCGCAAAAGCCGGGCATTTGGCATTGATGAATTGAAGACAGAAATCCAGCGTCCATATTCGATGATGTTTGAGGCCCCCTAAATCCTCCGAGGGGGACTTTGCGCTATTCAGGATCAAAATAATTGACGCAAATCAGAAAGTTTTAAGAATTTCCAATATCTAAACTCCCTTCCCTTTCAAGGAAGCCCAGCAACCGAACG
>JAUYTA010000277.1 GCA_030695265.1 Bacteroidota bacterium | reverse complement strand
AACCCATAAAACAATGGCATATTGCGCTTTAATTTTTTTGTTCCAGTATGCCCACAAACCAGCAGCAGCCAATGCAACAAATATAAAAGTGCGGAAAGCATCTGTTCGCAAGGCACTTTCACGGTCGGCCATCAAAGCGTCAATAAACTGTTGAGGATAGCCGGCCTGCAAATACTGAGCATCTGAACTTCCGGAGAAACTACCAGCCATACCGGGCAAAACAGCAAAAATAAGGGCAAGACCTCCGGTAATTCCGAAAGCATATTTCAGGCCTTTCATAAATTCGGCATCGCTGATTTTGCGCTGATATACTTCTTTAATTGCCAGCACTCCGAGCAAAGCCATGGCAAATTGCTGAATGACGATGATATTTTTTACATCCCTGAATTTGTTGTATCCGGGGAAATAGTCGAGCATGAGATTGGTTAAAATTGAGAAGTTTTTGCCTAGCGATAAAAGTAGCGAAATAACGAATACCGCCAGAAGCCACCATTTGTCTTTGCCTTTTACCACAAACAAACCAAGCACAAACAAGAAACACAAAACAGCGCCAAAATAGAAGGGCGCTCCCGAAATGGGCTGACTACCCCAGTACATCGGCATTCCGCCTTCAACCATTTTCTTTGCCGGACCTGCACCCTGCGATTCGGCCAGAAATTTGTAAGTTTCTGAACTTGTGCTCAATGATTCGCTCATGCCACCGCCTTTAAAACGCGGAATGAAAGCGGTCAAAGCTTCACCCAAATCGTAGCTGTAATCCAAAATGTAATTCTGATCGAGTCCACTGGTTTTGTTTTCATCATTCAGGCTTAATTCCGATTGGCTGCGCATCGAAAATTTGCCGTATTCGTAGGTCGTTGAAAGGCGTGAATAGTTGGCGCCCACAGCAATAATCGCTGCAATAATTAAGAGTACAGCCGTTTTTGCAAAATCGGGCAAGGTTTTTTCTTTAATGGCAAATATCAGATACGTAATTCCGATAATCAGCACCAGAATAGCCACATAATAAGTCATTTGAAGGTGGTTGGCGCTTAACATCCAGGTCAGGCCCAGGGCGGCAATCAGGCTTCCGCCAATTTTATTTTTCCTGAAAGCGAATAAAATTCCGGCAACAATGAGCGACATATAAGTAAGTGCGTGTGCTTTGGTCAAATGGCCGGTCACCATCACCACAAAAGTGAAAGTCATAAAACCATAAGCCAGACTGGCTGCAAAAGCCATCCAAACGCCAATATCGAGCAGAATACACAATATGAAGAAAAACAGAAAACTTAAGGTGAGGATCATTACCGGTTGCGAAATGGCAGTGACGGTTCGCTGCACTTTTGCAAACAATTCGCCCGGATACAAGGTCGAAGTCAGGTAAGCCGGCATTCCGGAGAACATGTTGTTCGACCAAAGCGCTTCTTTTCCGGTGGCTTCGCGGTAATCCACAATTTCTTTGGCCATTCCTTTAAACTGCGTTCCGTCAGAGCTTTGCAGCTTCTTTCCTTCCAAAACAGGTGAAAAATAAATTACGCTGATCACCAGAAAAAGAACAATGGCCAGGATAACCGGCCCTGATTTGTGAAGAAGGTTTTTTGTATTCATATTATTTTCAGGAGTATATTATTAATTCGTATTTTCGTGCGAAGCAAAAATAAACCTTTTTAAGTCAATTACTAAATTAAATGGGCGTAATTAAAAGGCAAACAATCAGGGGTTCCGCTTACTCGTACCTGGGCGTTGTAGTTGGATTTTTCACCACGGCACTTATTATGCCCAAACTAATGTCGCAGGATCAAATCGGCCTCATTAGTGTGCTGGTAGCGGTTTCGGCACTTTATGCCCAGTTTTCGACACTCGGATTTACCAATGTAACTGCCCGTCTATTTTCCTATTTCAGGGACAAGGATAAAAACCACAATGGCTTTGTTTTTCTTGCAGTTGTTGTCGGAATGGTGGGTTTCGCCATTGCGCTCATCTGTTTTTTTATTCTGAAGCCGGGAATTGTTGAGAGCAATATTGAAAAGTCGCCACTTTTGGTGCAGTACATCTGGTACCTTGTTCCGCTTATATTCTTCCGGATGTTTTTTCTGATTCTGGATACCTATAATAAAATGCTTTTTGATGCCACCACCGGCACCTTTTTAAGCGATTTACTTTACCGCATAGGAAACCTGTTTTTACTGATCGCTTTTTTCTTTCACTGGATCAACTTCACACAATACGTTTTTGGCTATGTGGTTATTCTTAGTTTTCCGGCAGTTTATCTGGCTGGTTTGCTTATTTACCGGAAACAATTCAACCTGAAACCCAATCTTGAATTTATTCAGCCGCCACTCCGGAAGGAAATGATCAGCCTAGCTTTGTATGGAATTATCGGTGGGCTAAGTTCTGTGGCATTAACCAGCATCGATAAAATCCTGCTGAACGAATATTACAATCTTTCGATGACCGGAGTGTATTCCATCAGCTTTTTCTTTGGTACTATTATCCTGATTCCAAACCGGGCGCTCGGCAAAATTTCATCTACCATTATTGCCGATGCATGGAAAGACAACGATCTGGAAACCATCGACGATATTTATTATAAAAGCAGCATCAATCAGCTTTTTGCCGGGTTGCTGCTGTTTATCCTGATGGTTACCAACCTTCACAATATTTTCAAAATTTTACCTCCTGAATACAGTGGTGGCGAATGGGTAATTATCCTGATTTCATTGTCGAACCTGATTGTCGCCTCCACTGGGGTAAGTGTTCAGATCATCAGCACTTCGCACAAATACAAGATTCAAACCTATTCACAAGGCGTACTGGTGGTTTTGGTGGTTATTTTTTACCTGATACTGATTCCGCTTTGGGGAATGAATGGCGCGGCTCTTGCCTCCTTGTTCTCAATGGCGCTTGCTTCTGCAATGCGTGTTTTCTACCTCAACTGGAACATGAAATTATTCCCGTTTCGTTTGACCCATCTTAAATGTGTGGCAATCGGAGTTCTGGCTTTTGCGATCGGCAAAATCATCCCGGTCCTGCCCTTCCATTATTTGATTGATCTAATTATCCGCTGTTCGGCCATCAGCGTGGTGTTTATCGGTTTAAGTTATTGGTTTAATATTTCTGACGATCTTAACCTGATGGCTGATAAGGTTTTAAAATATCTACGAATCATTAAATAAACAAATTTAATGGCCAGACAAATAATTAAAATATCATAGAATGGCCTTACCAATAAATATTAATGAATTGCTGCATGGTAATACCATCGAATGGGATCGTATTGAATTGAAAAAGGGATGGAATCCGGAAGACATTGTTCATTCCCTATGTGCTTTTGCCAATGATATTAACAATTGGGATGGCGGGTACATCATTGTTGGGGTTGAAGAAGAAAATGGGATAGCCAAACTTCCGCCTTTGGGACTAAATCCCGAACAAATGGATTCATTTCAGAAGAAATTAATTGAATTGACGTATAAAATTTCACCAAGTTATGTGCCCGTTTCACAGCCTTATGCTATAAACGGAAAACACATATTAATTATCTGGGCTCCGGCTGGCGATAATCGTCCTTACAAAGCACCAGTTAGTCTTAGTGATAAAAGACCGGAAAAGGCTTGGTACATTAAACGTGGATCAATGACCATTAAAGTTAAAGAAAGTTCAGATGACGAAAGAAGATTACTGGAACTTACTGCCCGCATCCCTTTTGATGACAGAATAAACCAACAATCAACACTTAACGATTTAAGTTTACATTTGATTCAGGAACATCTTAAAGAGATAATGAGTTCTTTGTATGAGGAAAGTACAAAAATTTCTTTTTCTGATTTATGTAAACAAATGAAAATCGCCAAAGGTACCGATGAAAATTTGAGACCCACTAATGCCGGATTGTTAATGTTTAATGAAAATCCTGACAAATTCTTTGCTGGCGCGAAAATCGAAATAGTAGTTCACAAAGGGAAAGTTGGTAAAGATTATTCTGAAAAGATTTTCACAGGCTCAATAGTTAAACAACTCAGAGATGCTATGAGTTTTATTAAATCCAATATTTTTCAAGAGTACGTTTCAAAAGCCCCCAATCAAGCAGAAGCGGTAAGATACTTTAACTATCCCTACCAAGCAATTGAAGAGGCTCTGGTTAATGCTGTTTATCACAAAAGTTACGAACGCGAGAATCCGGTAGAAATACAGGTTCATCCCGATAAAATTGAAATATTGAGCTTCCCCGGGCCAATGCCTCCTATTGACAAAAAGATGCTTAAAATGGAAAGGGTTGTTGCAAGAGAATACAGAAACCGAAAAATAGGCAGCTTTTTAAAAGAATTGAAATTAACCGAAGGAAGAGGAACCGGATTGCCTATTATTTACAGAAGTCTTGAGGAGAATGGTTCACCTCCACCAGTATTTGAGACGGATGATGACAGAAACTATTTTCTGTGCACACTTCCTATTCATCCGCTGGTAAAAACCATCTTAGGCTCTGAGGAGGAACTAAGTGGAGACATAGATAAACAATTTATATTCAAAAACTTAATTGAGATTAACCCTTATCTTAGTCTCTCTGTCTCCAGTTTGGGAGACAGAGACAGAGAAGCTATCAGAAACAGTATAAGTCCGAAGGCAAAGCAGATTCTGGAATGTTGCTTAGAACCCAAAACAAGGGACGAAATTTTCGAGTTAATTGGCTTCTATAAAAACACGAAAAACTTCCAAAAACATATCAAACCATTGATAGATGCAGGATGGCTAAAACTTACCCAACCTGATAAACTCACTAGCAGGGCTCAACAATATTTCACCTCCGAACTGGGTGAACAATTGATGAAAACCATTGCCGCAATACATGGTTCAGGCATTGAACGAACTCCCGTTGCCTCTTCAACTATAGCATCAGTTGGTTACGATGCTGAAAAACAAATTCTGGAAATTGAATTGCAACATGGTGCTATCTATCAGTATCTTGATGTTCCTAAAGAAGTGTACAACAGATTAATGAATGCAGGTTCAATAGGAAGTTATTTTATGAATGAAATAAAAAATAAGTTTGAATACCACACGAAATAAAACTTGCGGAGAGCATTGGAAAAAGTTATCAGCGAGGAGTTTAAAACAGGTAATATTAACCAATGTCATAAAAGTAGTTCCCTGAGCCTGCCGAAGGGCATTCAATTGTCATTTGGTAGTCATTAAGTTGCCAGGAAATGACTACAGAATGACAATAAATGACCACAACTGACTGACGCAAAATGCCAAATAGGTCTGCATACAGACAATCATATAAATAAAAAATGACCAAATTAGGAATCATCATACAAGCACGAACCGGATCCACCCGAATGCCGGAGAAAGTAATCCAGCCATTTTTTCAGGAGCAGACCATTTTGGATTTATTGCTCGAAAAAGCAAAAAAAACCGGAGTTCAGGTGGTGCTGGCTACTACTGTAAATCCATTGGATGACCGGATTTGCACCCTTGCCGAAAAACATCAGGTTCCGGTTTTCAGAGGTTCGGAAAACGATGTGCTCGACCGTTTTATTCAGGCAGCTCAACAGTTTGGATTCAGCAAGATCATCCGGGTTTGTGCCGATAATCCGTTCCTCGATTTGGCCGGAATGAAATTATTAATCAACGAATTCAGCCAGTCGGATGCAGATTATCTTGGTTTTCAACTGGCGGGCGATAAACCTTCCATTCTCACCCACTTTGGGTTTTGGGCCGAAGCCGTCCGTTTCGATGCACTCGAAAAAGCTCAGCAATTGACCTCCGAAAAGTTGTACCACGAGCATGTTACCAATTTCATTTACGGTAATCCAACGCTGTTCAATGTCCGGTTCATTCCGGCTGATCC
>JAUYTA010000275.1 GCA_030695265.1 Bacteroidota bacterium | reverse complement strand
AGGTCGTAAGCAGTAGTTCCCTTTTTACCAAGTTCAATTGCGAAATTTGCGGTCGATTTTGTTTGCGGGAACGGTAGTCCTGCTCCAATTCTTATGCCAAACTCCCTTTTCTGATGGTTGGTCAATTTGAGGTGTGAATTTTCGTAATGAATTCCGGCCCTGTATTTCACTCTTTTCAAGTAACTTCTGATTGAGAAAGCTTCAGGAATGTATTCAAATCCAGCCGAAAATCTATTCCTGTCAGTTATTAACTGATCTGAGATACCCAGAAAGGTAGCTTTGCTCCATGCTGCATAGTAATAATCAGCATTTATTTCGAGTTTGTTAATGTTGTTATACGATACCCCGATACCAAATGTTGAAGGCATTCCGATTATATTCTTAGCTTCTACTTCATAGGTGGTATCTAGCTTGTCCTGAAATTTGGTCGATCCGATTATTATTTCTTTATACGTAAGAGATTGATAAAGAACAGTGAAGTCAGATTTGTTTTCAAATGTGATTCCCAATGTGAGGTATTGGTTTTGTTTTAATTTGTAATCGTATTGAAGCCCGTAAGAAAGTGTGAAGTCACGAAGCCGGGTGCTTTCAGTTTTTGAAAGTGAAAAGACGGTCGGATCTGCAAATTCCAGCTTCGTATTTTTGTTGATACGCCCAAAAATATAATTCAGATTTGCCCCTAATGAAAGACCTTTTATGGGACTGACTGCTACTCCGAAAAAAGCCTTTGAAGAGGATCCTTCACCAAAATAACTGTTATAGGTATTTCCAACGTTGCTAAGACTATCCATAAATCCAACTTCGTAACCCATATCGGAAAAAGGTTGAATACCCATTGCCCCGCCTAACCATTTTGTAACTGGCCAACTTAGTGAAAAGTAGCGGAAATTGATGTCATCGGTTTTTGTATTTCCAAAATTACTCCTGTAATTAGACAGTGTACCATCCAATCCAAATTCAAAAACAAATGACAAACTGTCGTTGGCTGTATAAGAAGCGGGATTCGCCGAATTAATCTGCACAGCATGCCGGCTTCCCAAAGAAGCGCCTCCCATTGCTGCGGTGCGACCATAGCCGTAATGATGTAAATCACCTAATCCATATCTCGAAAAGGGAGAAGATGTGTTGTTGTTTTGCGCAAAGCCAGATAATCCGCAGATAATCAAAACCATCACGACTGATAGTGCATTATTTCTTTTTCGCATTGTGTTCCAAAATCCTGTTTAAACCGATGAGGGTTAAATTAAAGTGTACAAATATGGAATAATTTAATTTTTTATCAAAAAAATAAGAATCACCCCCGGTCATAATGATATGTAAATTTTGATAATTTCTGTTAAATAAATCAATGGTTTGTGCAATCTCGAAAAGAATCCCGTTCTGTACTCCCGCACGGATTGCATCAATTGTATTTCGTCCAACCGGTTCAAAATCATCACTGTAATTAACCAGAGGAAGCTTTCCTGTAAAATGGTTCAGGGCTTTGAAACGCATTTCAAGTCCCGGTGAAATATTTCCGCCAATGAACTGGTTTTTTTCTGAAACCAAATCGTAGGTAATGGCTGTACCTGCATCAATAATCAGTAAATTCTGATCAGGAAAGAGTTCATTGGCTCCAACTGCCGCAGCCAGCCTGTCTTTCCCAAGTGTATCAGGCGTTTCGTATAAATTTTCGATCGGCAGTTCTGTCAGATGGTCAAGTTCAATAAACTGATCAAATTCTTCTGTCAAAACGCGCTTTAATTCATCATCGTAAGGTTTTACTGAAGAAAGGATTACCTTGTTTAATTGTGGATAATCCTCTTTTAGCTTCAATACATGACCGGCAGTCAAACGATCAATCGGAACATTGAACATCAGATCATGCTGGTTGAACAAAGCGATCTTTGTCCTGCTATTCCCTATATCTATTACGAGGTTTATCAATGACTAATCTTCTATACGTTGACTGATATCCAAAGCAGTGACCGAATGGGTAAGCGCTCCGATTGAAATATAATCGACACCGGTTGCCGCCACTTCGCGTAAACGTTCGAGGGTGATGTTTCCTGAAGCCTCTATTTTTGCACGGCCTGCAATCAATTCAACAGCCTTCCGCATGGTTTCATTGTCCATGTTGTCGAGCATGATGATATCAACTTTCGTATCAATTGCCTCCTGAACCTGTTCCAGATTGGTGGTTTCAACTTCAATCTTAATTCCATGATCAACACCGCTTCTGACTGCTTTTACTGCTGCTGCAATTCCACCGGCCACTTCAATGTGATTGTCCTTTATCATGGCCATGTCGTGTAATCCATGACGATGATTGCTGGCTCCTCCTGCTTTTACCGCATATTTATCAAGCTTGTTAAATCCTGGCAAGGTTTTTCTGGTATCCAGAATCACTGTCTGGAAATCTTTAACCGCATCGGCATATTTAGCCGACATGGTTGCAATTCCCGACAAACGCTGTAAAAAGTTAAGAGCCGTCCGCTCTCCGGTTAGCAGTGCACGGTAAGTTCCTTCAAACTCCACCAACACATCGCCATTTTTCACCTTTGCGCCTTCTTCTACCCGTTCATTCCAAATCAGGTCATGATCGAGCTTCCTGAAAACCATTTCGGCTATTGGAAGTCCGGCAACAACGCCATCAGCTTTGGCAACCATTTTAGCCTTGCGCCTTGATTCAGAGGGAACAATGTTGTTGGTAGTAATATCACCTTCACCAACGTCATCCATTAGTGCAAGATCAATAAGCGTGTGAGCTGCTTTTCTTACTTGTTTGTTCATACTATTCGTTGCGAATTTCCTGAAATATATACGGTTGACCTATTTGCTGAACCAGATGGGCACAAAACTTCGGATCTTCCAGTTTGAAGTCTTCCCGAATATGCCCGCCACGGCTTTCTTCCCTGATTAATGCTGATTTGCAAATGAGGGTGCAAATATCAGCAATGTGTTTGATTTTTAAAAGATTGTATTCATTAATATTTTCAGGCAATTGTTTTTTTATTGAAGCAAGTTCTACAATTGCTTCACTGAGTTTTACTCCTGACCGAACAATACCGGCCTTTTTACTCATAAGCATTGCAATTTGGTTTTTTATTTCAAGAAATAGTGTTTCGTTTTTTTGGTCAACATGAATACTGTTAATTACTGGCA
>JAUYTA010000270.1 GCA_030695265.1 Bacteroidota bacterium | reverse complement strand
GTTGAGCAAATACAAATTGGAACATCCTCAAGACTCAAAATAAAACATGATCGCATGGTTCGATCAAATTTCATCAATAATTTAATACATACAACAATGGAAAAAATCAAAGAAAAAGCACATGCTGGCAAGGCCAGAGCTGAATACATTAAAGTAGAAACGAATGTAAATCTTCATATTACAGATGCCGGCGAAGGCAAACCCATTGTTTTAATCCACGGTTGGCCATTAAGCGACGAAATGTACGAGTACCAGTACAACGATCTGGTAAATAAAAATTTCCGTGTAATTGGAATCTCGCTAAGAGGTTTTGGCAAATCTGACAAACCTTTCGGTGCATACAATTACGATGTACATGCATTGGATATCAAGCGGGTTTTGGATAAACTGGATATTAAAGATGCAATGTTGGTTGGCTTCTCAATGGGTGGTGCAATTGCCGTAAGGTTTGTGGCTGCATACAATGAAACCCAGGTATCAAAATTGGTTTTGGCCGGAGCTGCAGTTCCTTTGTGGACACAACGCGAAGATTTTCCTTACAATCTGCCACAAAGTGCAGTTGACGACCTGATTAAATTGAATTACAAAGACCGTCCGAAGCTTCTGGCTGATTTCTCAAAGATATTTGCCGCTACTGAAACCTCATTAAATGAAGGTATCGGCGTTTGGCTGAACGGTATTGGATTGAGTGCTTCTTCACATGCAACAGCTGAATGTCTGGTCGCATTGCGCGATACTGATCTGAGGCCTGATATGGAAAAAATCGCCATCCCAACACTGATCCTGCATGGAAAACAAGACAAAATATGCTCGTTCGATCTGGCAGAACAGATGAAAGCCGGAATCTCAGATTCAAAACTTGTTGCATTCGAAAAAAGCGGACATAGCTTGTTCCTTGAGGAAACCAAGAAGTTCAATACAGAGCTGATTAAATTTGCAGAAAAATAAACGGTGAAGTTTAAATTTCCCAGTTATTTTTTTTTAAAACTGTCTGTTTCAAAAAAAAGTTAGATGAACCTGTCGTTTCAAAAACTGTTTTACGCAATTGCTACTTTATTTGCACTTTTCGCAATAATGGTTTTAGCTAAAACCATTCTCATTCCGCTTAGTGTTGCTTTACTTATTTCGTTTATACTTTTCCCGTTGGCAAAAAAGTTTGAGGCATGGAAAATCAACAGAATATTCGCTGCTTTTCTTTCCATTTTCTCTGTGATATTAATAATCGTGGGGGTTGTGTACTTTTTTTCAACTCAGATTATTAGCCTATCGAAAGAATTCTCCGATTTTCAGGATAAGATTGTCAATGCTTTTGCAGATGTTACAGTGTATATCAACAACAATGTGAGTTTTGTTGAAAACCTGGAAAAGGATGAACTTTTTAACCGGATGAAAGAATGGCTTGACAATTCGAAAGGATTTTTGATAAGCCAAACCGTCAACAGTACGGCAACATTCGTGGCCGGGTTGATGGCAACAATTGTGTTTATTTTTCTTTTCCTCATTTACAGAGATGGAATGACAGAGGCATTTCTGGCCTTTTCACCCAAAGAAAAAAGAAACAGGGTTTTCGAAATGTTTAAATCGGTACAGCAGGTTGGACAAAAATACCTGTTTGGAATGTTGGTTCTTACCATTGTTATTGGATTGGCCAACAGTTTTGGATTAATGATAATAGGCATTGACAATCCCTTCCTATTCGGATTCTTAGGCGCTATTCTGGCTATCATCCCGTACGTAGGGGCTGTAATGGGTGCAGTAATTCCAATTATTTACGCTTTTGTATCTTACGATTCTATCTGGATGGCAGTATCAGTGGCCATTTTATTTTATTTTATTCAATTGGTAACCGATAATTTTCTGGCTCCAAAAATCGTGGGTGGCAGTTTAAAAATTAATGCTTTAACTGTCATTCTTAGTTTGTTTATTGGGGCATCTGTTTGGGGCATTGCCGGCATGATTCTTTTTTTGCCGTTTGCCGCCATGTTAAGGGTGATTTGCGAAGAATTTGAGGAGCTTAAACCAGTTGCGTTAATCCTGGGTGAGCAAAATAAAGATGAAAGCGATGGCAATGGAAAGATTTCAGCCTGGTGGGAAAAAATAAAAAAGCGGTTTTATTAAATAATCACTTCCGTAAAAAATTCATTAAAAATATGAAACACATGAAAGCAAAAATTAATATTATCTATTTGCTGGTAGCAGTATCAATCCTTGTTTTTACAGGATGTAAAGGAAAAGACGGAAACGATGGACTTGATGGCCTCGATACCACAGTATATTATTCTGAATGGATCACTCCATCGGCATGGTTAGGTAATTCGGGCGATTGGTATTTCAATGTTGATGCTCCCGATTTAAAGGCGGATATTGTTGAGAGTGGAGTAATTCTGGCCTATGTTTCCCTTGATGGCGATGTTTATCCGGCTGCAGTGAGGCCTTTACCTGCTTATGCAGTGGGGGCAAACTGGGATTTTTTAATTCCGGATTATGAGATAATAGAGTTTACTTGCGATATGAGTTCAAGGCCGTTGACAACAGGGAATCTCTTTCGGTTCATTGCAATTCCGGGTAACATCAAAACCCTAAAATCAGCATCATTGGAAAACATCAGTGAAAAAGAGCTTCAAAGTATGCCGTACAAAGAAGTTTGCAAATTATTCAACATCCGGGAATAACACCAGAAACCAGTTACTTTTCGTAAATCCTGTCGATGGTTTTGGCCAGATCGAAATCCAGTTGGGTAATTCCCTTGGCTTCGTGATTGGTCAACGATATGCTCACTTTATTGTATGAATTGCTCCAATCCGGATGATGATCCAATTTCTCGGCTACCAATGCTATGGCAGTCATAAACGAAAAGGCTTCGACAAATGATTTGAATTTAAATTCCCTGTTAAGGGAATTTTTTTCAAGCGACCAGTCTTTTAAATTATTTGTCAGAAATTCTTTGACTTCATGTTCTGTGAATGGTTTCATAGTTTCAGTTTTTGAAAATTCAGAATAAATACAAGGTAGCTATTTGGGTTTAATACCCTTTCAAACAACGAACAAGCTTAGAGATTAAATTGTTTAGGATAAATATTTTGCAAATGCAAAAGGTTCTAAAAAAGATGGGTGTACGAGAAAATTCCTAAATTGATAATTTCCGTTAGTCAGTTATCAAATGTTTTTTGAAATCCTGAAGGGATTTAATGTCAATAGCCCCGGATGGAATCCGGGGAAAATCACACGATACAAACCCCAGCCCCGAAGTGGGCTGAATTTAATACCGTTGATATTCAACCTCTTCAGGGTTGAGGTCGTTGCATCATTCTCTCCGTCCCGATACATCGGGACGGTTATTCAAATTTTACCCCTTTGGGGTATTAGGTACTAAAAAGAACAATCAATTTCGATTAAAACCGTAAGTCATGAACTTCAGGATAGAAACCGACACCATGGGCATGATTGAAGTACCAGCCGATAAATACTGGGGCGCACAAACTCAGCGTTCGTTGCAGAATTTCCGAATTGGTCCGGCTGCATCCATGCCCATCGAAATTATCCATGCGTTTGGTTATTTGAAAAAAGCAGCAGCCATTACGAACCATAAACTCGGTTTGTTATCCATCAATAAGATGGTTTTAATCTGCCAGGTGTGCGATGAAATAATTTCAGGAAAACTCGACGATCAGTTTCCATTGGTCATCTGGCAAACAGGATCCGGAACCCATACCAATATGAATTGCAATGAGGTTATTGCAAACCGGTCGCATGTATTTCTTGGCAATAAATTAAGCGAAGGCGACCGTTTGGTTCATCCGAACGATGATGTAAATATGTCGCAATCGTCGAACGACACTTTTCCCACGGCCATGCACATTGCCGCCTACCAGAAAATTGTTGAAAAAACCATACCGTCAATAGAAGCACTGAAAAATACACTGGCAGAAAAATCAGCTGCAATGGCCGAAATCGTGAAAATAGGTCGTACCCATTTTATGGATGCAACCCCGATTTCGCTCGGACAGGAATTTTCGGGATATGTGTCGCAACTGGCTCACGGATTAACTGCATTAAAAAACACGTTACCTCATCTTTCGGAATTGGCAATGGGTGGAAGCGCTGTTGGCACCGGGCTGAATACTCCTGAAGGCTACGACCGGGAGGTTGCGGCAACCATTGCCCAGCTAACCAACCTGCCGTTTATTACTGCTGAAAACAAGTTCGAGGCATTGGCTGCAAATGATGCCATTGTTGAAACGCATGGGGCAATAAAACAACTGGCCGTTAGTCTGATGAAAATTGCAAACGACATCCGAATGCTGGCTTCAGGACCCCGTTCAGGAATCGGCGAAATAACTATTCCGGCAAACGAACCGGGTTCATCCATTATGCCCGGAAAAGTAAACCCAACCCAAATTGAAGCGCTGACAATGGTTTGTGTTCAGATTATGGGAAACGACACGACGATTTCGTTTGCAGGTTCAGCCGGGCACTTCGAGCTGAATGTATTTAAACCGGTAATGATAAATGCCCTTTTGCAATCGGCCACACTTATTGCCGATGCCTGCAGGTCATTCAACGATCATTGCGCCGTTGGAATAGAACCCAATCAGGTGCGGATTGAAGAAAACCTCCAAAATTCGCTGATGCTTGTTACCGCATTAAACCCTCACATCGGCTATGAAAATGCAGCACGAATTGCCAAAAAGGCTTATGCCGAAAACACAGGTTTGAAAGAAGCTGCTTTGAGGTTGGGTATCTTAACTGAGAAACAATTTGATGAATGGGTTGTTCCCCGTGATATGATCGGACCCGTAAAATAACACTCTTCAAATCAGGAAATCTACTCTCCGAATCTGTGAATAATGTAACTTTTTACCAAAGTTATGTAACGCTTGCCGCAAGCAAACTATTTATCTTTATAAAGTCATTCAAATATTGACATAACTGCTCCGCCAGACGCGGATTTTATATAAATAACTAAGAATGCAAAAAGATAAAATAGAAAAACTGGCTTCTGAAAGAGGCAACCCATGTGTGACAATCTCGATGAACACTCATCGCACACATCCGCATAACCAGCAAGATGTTGTTGAATTAAAGAAACTTATAAAAGAGGCGCATGATCATGTCAAGAACGAATTTGGCCAGCACGAGGTAAATAATTTGCTTTCCAAAATTGACAACCTGGAACAGGAAATAGATGTTAACTACAATTTGGAAAGTATGCATATTTTCCTTTCTGATGCAACGACAGAAATAGTAAAATCATCGTGGCCAATTGCCAGAAATGTTGTTTCTGTGGCCGAAAATTTTGTGATCAAACCTTTGATTAAAGACTTTAACCGCATTGAAGAGTACCTTATCCTTGTGCTTTCCCAATCGGATGTTCGTTTGCTGCGAGCCATTAATGACAGTATCGCCGGAGAAATAAAAGGTGAAGATTTCGAATTCGCCAACAACCCATATTTCCTGACCAATCTTGATAAATCAAGCGATGGCAAGCAGGTTGATAACATGGTTCGTGAATTTTTCAATAAGATTGACAAAGCTGTGGTGAAGATTCACAATAAAACTGCCATGAATGTGGTGGTAATTTGTACCGAAAAAAATTGGAGCCGCCTGTTGCAGGTTGCCGACAAACCTTCCATTTATATCGGAAACTTCAACATAAACAGCAACGATTCGGCAAATCATTCGATTGCAGACGAAGCATGGCAAATAGTGAATGAACTTCAGGAAAAAGGCAGGACAAAAGCCATTCAGGAAATGAAAAAAGCGGTTGGAGAAGGTAAAGTTATAACCGATTTACTAGATATTTTCCTTGCAGTTCAGGCTGGAAGGGGAGATTTGCTGATTACCCACGATGACTATCATCAGGCTGTAAAAATGAATGGACAATATTCATTCTATCCGGTTGATGATGTTACCCTGCCTGGTGTGATTGATGACATTACCAGCGAAATTGCCTGGGAAGTCATTTCTAAAAAAGGCCGCGCAATATTTACCGATCAGGAAGAATTCAAAACTTTTGGAAATATTGCATTAAAAGTCAGGTATTAAAGAACTTTCAAATTTGAAGATTATGGAAATGCAAAAATTAATCGAGGTAGAAGCGTTTTGTGAGAAAAACGACATTGAAATTTCATTTGTCAATACACTGGAACAAAACGGATTGATAGAAATTACAAAAATTGAAGAAACCAAATTTTTCAATTTTGAGCAATTAATGAAATTGGATAGGTATATTCGGTTTTATTATGAGTTGAATGTAAATCTTGAAGGAATTGATGCCATCAAACATTTGTTTCGGCGGGTTAATGAAATGTGCGATAAAATTTCTTCATTTCAAAACAAGCGATACCTATACTATAACGGTATCTGATTAAATAAATATGATTAGTGTGAAATCAGTGATCAGGGTAACGATAAAGGCGATCATTTGGATCGCCCTTATCTTTGTGCTTTTATTTCTGACCATTGCCTTACTTATTCAAAAACCTTCCATTCAAACAAAGATTGTTCAGTTTGCCACTTCCTTTATCAGCAACAAAACCAACACAAAGGTTGAGATCGGTAGTGTGA
>JAUYTA010000268.1 GCA_030695265.1 Bacteroidota bacterium | reverse complement strand
CCCCTTCACACCACACTCCTCCTCTACTTCGCGAATGGCTGCAATTTCAGGCGTTTCATCCATGTCAATTTTCCCTTTAGGCAAATCCCAAACACCCAGGCGTTTGATAAATAACAATGACTGGCCACTGCTTTTAACAAGTCCTCCAGCCGCCGGAATTTCAACAAATTGCCTTTTGAAACACTCCCAGAGCAATTCCATTTTATTATTCTGAAGTAGAAAATGAATGGCTTTGCTACCCTTTTCAATTTCAGTAATCAAGCCCCTGACAAACCTATGATTCTCACAATCAACAGTTTGACTTATGTTATTTTTTGATGATTTTTTGCTTTCAACACCTATTTGAAAGGTAGAGTCATTGAAAAAAACTTTGTACATTTGCGATCATTATTTTAGTAAAATCAATTTATCATGTTAGAACAAATTCAACTCGAAGTTACAAAGAAACTGCTTCAAATTAACACAATAAAAGTACAGCCAAACAATCCCTTCACATGGGCTTCAGGCTGGAAAGCCCCAATTTACTGCGATAACCGTAAAATTCTTTCTTATCCTGAAGAAAGAACTTTTATTTGCACACAATTCTGCAAAATTATCCGTGAAAAATATCCGCAGGCCGAAGTGATTGCCGGAGTTGCTACCGGTGCAATTGCCCACGGAATGCTGGTTGCCCAGGAATTGGGACTGCCATTTATTTATGTGAGGGCAAAACCAAAGGATCACGGACTGGAAAACCTGATTGAAGGCGACATGAAAGCCGGACAGAAAGTGGTAATTATTGAAGACCTTATTTCAACCGGACTGAGTAGCCTGAAAGCTGCCGAAGCCATCACCAATTTTGGCGGCGACGTTTTGGGAATGTTGGCTATTTTTACTTACAATTTTCCGCAGGCACGTAAAAACTTTGAAGATGCAGGTTTAGAACTGACTGCTCTTAGCCGTTACCAGGTGTTGATTGATCTGGCAATTGAGTCGGGTGACGTAAAACCCGAAGAGGTTGAAAAACTCAACAAATGGCGCGAACAGCCTGAAAGCTGGGGCAAATAGATAATATTTCAAAATATGGGTATTACCAAATATGTCAGCGACATAAAAATCGTCCGAAACAATCAGGGAATAATCTACAATTACCTTTCAAACTTCGAAAACCTGTCGAAATTTGTAAACGAAGGTCTTCTGGAGAAAATGACGGAGAAAATTCCACAGATTAAGATTTCAAATTTCGAATCGGATGCTGATTCATGCCGCTTTCAAATCAGTGGCATGGGTTTGGCCGAAATCAGGATTATTGATCGCGAACCGGCCAAAACCATTAAAATCAGCAGTAGTGGAAGCCTTCCTGTCGGTATAGTTTTTTGGATACAGTTACTTCCGGTGGATGCTTATGAAACCAAGCTTCGCCTGACTTTGGATGCCGACATGAGCATGATGATTAAGATGATGGTTAACAAGAAACTGGAAGAAGGTATCAACCAAATGGCTGATATGCTGGCAGCACTACCGTACCGGTGAGAAAATGTGAGGGTGTGAAGGTGTGAAAATGTGAATTTCAATCCTTCAATCTTTTTCAATCTTTCCAATCCTTTCAATCCTTTCAATCTTTTTCAATCTTTTTCAATCTTTTTCAATCTTTCAATCCTTTCAATCCTTTCAATCCTTTCAATCCCTTCAATCCCTTCAATCTTTTCAATCCCTTCAATCTTTTTCAATCTTTTTCAATCTTTCCAATCCCTTCAATCCCTTCAATCCCTTCAATCCTTCTGCATAAATTCCACCTCCTTGAAATGAAAATCCAGTATTTCGCCGTTCTGCTTTTTAATGAGTAGCTGTCCGATTTCATTGACACCAGTGATTTCGCCTTCAAACTCCTCCTGTTCAGACCGGAACCAATGCTTTTCATTCAGGCGGTACAATACTGAAATAAATTCCCGGTCAATCTGTTCTTCTGCACCATCGCGCAACAGAGAATAATACCGGTCGATTCCGGATAAAATCTCAGATAAAACCACCTCGCCATCAAATTGCTGATTTGTCAGGTTTTTCAAAGAAACCGGATTGGGTGCATTGCTCTTAAAGTCAGTTTGATTTACATTGATTCCGATACCGATCACAGAACTTTTAATCGAACTGTACATGATCGAATTCTCAATCAAAATTCCACCAAGTTTCTGATTGCCGGCATAAATATCATTTGGCCATTTTATCCTGAGCCTGTCAACATATTTGCCAAGAGCAGTATAAATTCCAAGGGTGACCACTTTTGAAAGCATAAACTGACGGCGTATATCCAGAAAATCGGGAAAAACCACGATTGAAAAAGTCAGGTTTTTACCAGGTTCGCTCTCCCAAAAGTTTTTTAATTGCCCACGACCGGCAGTTTGTTCGTATGCCAAAAAGACAGTACCCTCAGGTAAGGTATTTGCCTGCAATTGGCCGTTGGCATAGTTGTTGGTAGAATCAGCGCTTGGTATGCGAATAATAGTATTTCCTATCATTATATTTCTTTTAAGGTTTTAATTACGAAAGAAATTCGTCATACAAGTTTAATCACTTATTATAAAGTAAAAAATTTATCTTTGTAGTTCTAATAAAAAAAAATGAATAAAAGCATTGCAGAAGCTGAAACTGAACAATTGATCGAAGCCATTGTTGAAGGAATTCAAAGGAAAAAAGGAATAGAGCTGGTTAAAATTGATCTGACTAAAATTAATCATACCGAATGCAAATATTTTATCATTTGTCATGGGAACTCAAATACACAAGTTGATGCAATTGCTCATTCGGTTGAAGACACTGTTGAAGAATTAATCAAAGAAAAAGCCTGGCACAAAGACGGATACCAGAATTCAATCTGGGTATTGCTCGATTATGCCGACATCATGGTTCATGTTTTTCAGAAAGAAGCAAGGAGGTTATACGATCTTGAAAACCTGTGGGCAGATGCACATGTTGAATATATAAAAGAAGATAATAAAAAATAAAAATGGCAGATAAGAAAATCAATAAAATTAAGCCCAATTTGGGCAACACCAAGCCAATGAACAACGTTCCGAAGGTGAATCCATACTGGATTTACGGAGTGATCATCATTGCTTTTCTGGCTATTCAATGGTTTACCCTGGGAGCAGGACCGGTTGAAACCAATTGGATGGAAGTAAAAAACACCATGCTTCAAAGTAACGACATCAAAAAAATAATCGTTATAAACCGGGAAGAAGCGCAAATTTACCTGAAAGAAACCAGTTACGATAAATATACTGAAAAGCTAAAAAACGGTTTTACCGCACCTGCTAAAATCGGACCTCATTTCTTTTTCACGATTGGTTCGGTAGAAACATTTGAAGCCAGCTTGCAGGAAGCACAGGAAAGTTTATCACCTGACAACAAAATTAGTGTTGAGTACAAAACTGTTCACAACTATTTGGGCGAACTGCTCAACTGGATATTACCATTTGCAATTATCATCCTTATCTGGTGGTTTATTTTCAAACGAATGAGCAAAGGGGCCGGTGGTGGCGGTGCAGGAAATATTTTCAATGTCGGGAAATCGCAGGCGAAAGTATTTGACAAGGATTCAAGGGTTTCAACCAATTTCAAGGATGTGGCAGGCCTGGCCGAAGCCAAACAGGAAGTGGAAGAAATTGTTGATTTTTTGAAAAGCCCCGAAAAATTCACCAAACTGGGAGGTAAAATTCCGAAAGGCGCTCTTTTGGTTGGCCCTCCGGGAACCGGAAAAACTTTGCTTGCAAAAGCAGTAGCCGGCGAAGCAAACGTTCCGTTTTTCTCCATGTCGGGTTCCGATTTTGTTGAAATGTTTGTCGGAGTAGGCGCTTCACGTGTTCGCGATTTATTTAAGCAAGCAAAAGAAAAAGCTCCGTGTATTGTTTTTATCGACGAAATTGACGCGATTGGACGTGCCCGTGGCAAAAACCCAAACATGGGTTCGAACGACGAACGCGAAAATACCTTGAACCAGTTGTTGACCGAAATGGATGGTTTTGACACCAATTCAGGAGTAATAATACTGGCTGCCACCAACCGTGCCGACATTCTCGACAGGGCTTTGATGCGCGCAGGTCGTTTCGACCGGCAGATTCATGTTGAACTTCCCGACCTCAACGAACGTCAGGAAATATTCATGGTTCATTTAAAACCCATTAAACTATCTCCTGAAGTTCAGGCATCATTCCTGGCCAGACAGACTCCCGGCTTTTCAGGAGCCGACATTGCCAATGTTTGCAACGAATCGGCGCTGATTGCTGCCCGTAAAAACAAAGATATCGTCGAAAAACAAGACTTCCTTGATGCAGTTGACCGCATCATCGGTGGACTTGAAAAGAAAAATAAAATCATTTCGGTGGATGAAAAGCGCAGAATCGCTTACCATGAAGCCGGTCATGCCACCATCAGCTGGTTGCTCGAACATGCCCATCCTTTGGTAAAAGTAACCATTGTACCCCGCGGAAAAGCCCTTGGCGCGGCATGGTATCTTCCTGAAGAACGTTCGATCACCACCAAAGAACAACTGCTCGACGAAATGTGCTCAGCGCTCGGAGGACGGGCTGCGGAACAAATTTCTTTCAGAAGCATCTCTTCAGGAGCTCAAAACGACCTCGAAAAAGTGACTAAACAAGCTTATGCAATGGTCAGTATTTTTGGTATGAGCGATAAAGTTGGCAATGTTAGTTATTACGATTCAACCGGTCAGAACGAATTTGGGTTCAGCAAACCTTACAGCGAAAAAACTGCCGAACTGATTGATGCAGAATCGAAACAACTGATTGAAACGCAATATGTGAGAGCGCTGGAAGTACTGAACAAACACAAGGATGGTCATCAGAAACTTGCAGAACTGTTACTTGACAAAGAAGTCATTTTCAGTGAAGACCTTGAGCATATTTTTGGTCATCGCCAATGGGAAAAACCTTTGATGGTGAGTGAATCTAAAAAAGAGCAACCCGCAGAATTACCGGGGAAACCTGAAGTAAACGTTGGATCTGTACCCTATTAAATGGAATCAGCAAGAAATAATATTCTGGCCAAACTAAAGGCCGCACAGGAAAAAAGAGGTGAAATTGGGGAGAATATCCCCGATTTCACCTCTCCTGTTTACCATACCCTCAAAGAATCGCTTGTTCAGGAATTTAAAACAAATCTGGAACTCATTGGCGGAAAAGTCATTCTGTGCGAAACGGAATCAGAAATAGTAACCCATGTAAAACTGGTTTGCGGGGAAAAAAATCAGGATACACTCTTTTGCACCGATCCAAACCTG
>JAUYTA010000246.1 GCA_030695265.1 Bacteroidota bacterium | reverse complement strand
GCCCTTGAACATACCTGTAGCGAAGCCGAAAAAGTAGAAAACGGCCATTAACAGATAAGGTAGCGGACTCGATAATATTCCAAATAGAAACACAGGCAGCTTGTTTAGTTTAAATTTTTTGTCAGTATTTTCCTGACAAGGCAACAAATTTAATATTTCTAAATGAATAAAGGCTATTCTGTCGATTGATCTTTGTCAATCAACAATTTGAGATTTCAAGTATAAATTACTGTCACCATAACTCAGGAAACGGTAATTGTTTGCCAGCGCATGTTCGTAAATGGTGCGCCATTCGTTGCCCAAATACGCAGAAATAAGCAACAGCAGCGTACTTTGCGGCTGATGAAAATTGGTGATCATACCGTCAACAATTCGAAACTGATATCCCGGAGCAATAATAATTTGCGTGGATGCCGAAAGAAAATCAGTTTGATGTGTGTCTAGTAATTCAATCAGCGCATTTAAAGCTTCTTTATACTGAATGTTATTTTCTTTTTCCTGATAGGCTTCCCATTGCGAGACCTTCAGTTCAGCTAGCTTTATTTCAGGATTATTTATTACCTGAACGCCAAGCCAGTAAATACTTTCCAGGGTTCTGACAGAAGTTGTTCCAACGGCGATTTTCTTTCCGGAGTGTTGAAGGAGCTGATGGAGGAAATCGCGCCGGATGTAAAAATGTTCGGAATGCATGTCGTGACCCGAAATGGTTTGGCTTTTCACCGGTTGAAATGTTCCGGCTCCAACGTGCAGTGTAAGTTCTGCCAGTTCGTGCCCATCGTCTTTCAAATGATTGAAAACTTTCTCAGTAAAATGCAAGCCCGCGGTAGGAGCGGCTACCGAACCTTTGATTTTTGAATAAACAGTTTGGTAGCGTTCCAGATCACTTTGTTCGGTTTCGCGGTTCAGATAAGGCGGAATGGGCAACGATCCTGCATTTTCAATGATCCGGGAAAACTCAAAATCAGGATTGTTCCAGCTAAAGCGAATCAGGCTTTTGTTATTTCCGGGATCGGTTTGTTCAGCGCAAAGCTCTATTTCGGTTTCATCAATCCTGATTATTTTCCGCAATATTTCGCCTTTCCATTTCTTCTGGTTGCCGATCATGCATTTCCAGATACATGATTTGGTGGTCTGAAAGGCAATCTGGTAATCGGAAGGTTCAACCGGATCGAGGCAAAAAACTTCGATTTTGGCGCCGGTTTCTTTCATGAAATGAAGTCTGGCGCGGATAACTTTGGTATTGTTGAAGACCAGCAAACTATTAGCAGGAAGGTATTCCGACAGATTTCGGAATTGTGCATCCTGAATTTGTCCATCTTTCCAAACCAGCAATTTCGACTGATCGCGTTCGGCCAGCGGATATTTGGCAATTTTGTCATCCGGTAATTCGTAGGCATAATCGCTGGTGGAAATGCCTGTTACCTGTTCGAGTAGTTTGTTTTTGTTTTCCATAGAATTGAAGCCGCCAAAATTACGGTTTCCTGAAGTTCCGTCAAAATAACTTTAAGGTTTAATCCTGAGTCTGAAAACTATTTAAACAATAGAAAAGGTAAAGGGTCGTATTTTTCAATCTGTGTTTATCTGAGTAATCTGTGGTAGAAAATAATATCTTGTATCTTTTATCGTAGTTTTGTGTAAAATTTTTCAAAATGATAAAAGCTGGAGACAAAGTAAAATTTTTAAACGCTGTGGGTGGCGGTGTTGTAAAATCAGTGATCAACAAAACGATGGTCAGTGTAGAAGATTACGATGGTTTTGAAGTTCC
>JAUYTA010000222.1 GCA_030695265.1 Bacteroidota bacterium | reverse complement strand
TGGTTCATCCCGGCATTGGTAAACATCAAGGTCGGATCGTTCTTGACGACCATCGGAGCCGAGCTCACAATCTGGTGTTCCTTGCCGGCAAAAAAATCTAAAAACGCTTTCCTGATTTCCTTCGAATTCATCTATATCTGTATTTTTTTCAACTTTAAAATTTGTTAAAAATCCCCAATTAATTGAAGCCCACCAATTATTTTGATTGAAAACATTAACTTTGCAGGCTGTTTAAACCGGAATTTTCGGAACCGTGCAAAGTTAGATTTTTTACTTAAATTTGTTCCAACCCGAAAAATTAATTCCATAAACCCTGTTTTATGGCGAAAGCAAAGTATAAATTTAATGCTCATACACTTAGCTACGACAAAATCGTAATAAGTTTCAAAACAAAAATCAAGCGTTTCTTAGCCTTGTTTTCAACCACCCTGGTAAGTTCGGTGCTGATCGCAATTGGCGTTCTTCAATTTTACGAATCACCAAAAATGCGATCCCTTAACAAAGAAAATGACCGACTTGAAACTCAATATGAATTACTTTACAAGGATTTGACCAATGTTGAAAAGGCACTCGATGAAATTGAACAACGCGACAACAATTTGTACCGCGTAATATTCGAAAGCGACCCGATTCCGTCAACCATCCGAAAAGCCGGATTTGGCGGGGTAAACAAATATTCGCGGCTCGAATCTTTTGACAATTCAGAGCTGGTGATAAAAACTGCCGAAAAACTCGACATTCTTTCGAAACAGGCATATATTCAGGCCAAATCATACGACGAGGTGATGAACCTTGCCCTCAACAAGGAAAAGCTGGTAGCCAGTATGCCCGCTATAATGCCCATTTCAAACAAATCGCTTAAAAGTACGGCATCCGGTTGGGGATTCAGAATACATCCTATTTATAAAATCAAGCAGTTTCACTACGGAATGGACTTTACGGCTAAAATCGGCACCAAGGTTTATGCTACCGGCGATGGAATTGTGAAAGATGTTCAGACCATTGGCAGCGGTTACGGAAAATGGATTTTAATTGATCACGGATTTGATTACGAAACCCTTTATGCCCATCTGAGCGGATTTAATGTTAGAATTGGGGAACATGTTAAGCGAGGCGCTGTTATTGGTTATGTCGGAAATACAGGAACATCTACTGCACCCCACGTGCACTACGAAGTGCACAAAAACGGAACTCCGGTAAATCCGCAACACTATTATTTCAAAGACTTAAATGCCCAGGAATACGAAAAGATGGTCACTATTTCTTCGAATATCGGTCAAACTTTCGACTAAAAATAAATACTGTGCCATATAAAAAGCCAAAAATTGAGAAGGTATTTTATTCTATCGGCGAGGTCGCTGATTTGTTTGGAGTGAACACATCCAAAATTCGTTTCTGGGAAAATGAATTTGACATCCTGAAGCCGCACAAAAACAACAAAGGCAACCGGATGTTTACCCTCGAAGACATCGAAAACCTCAAACTCATCAACCACTTGCTGAAAGAAAGAGGAATGACAATAAAAGGGGCACAGAAAAAACTGAAAGAAAATAAGGAAGATACACTCCAGAATTTTGAAGTGGTAAGCCGGCTTCAGGAAATAAGGCAAATGCTGATTGAAATTAAAGAGGAGCTTTAAATCAGTTCAAAGTTTCAGGTTCAAAGTTTAAAGTTATGCTTCGCCCCGGCTTAATCAGATAATTATACTATGATACTCAAAGAAATTACCCAATTCATTGAATCCATCGCGCCGCTTTCATTTCAGGAATCGTACGACAATTCCGGGCTGATCATTGGCCATCCTGATGATGAAATTTCAGGAATTTTAATTACACTGGATATTACCGAAGACATTGTGAACGAGGCAATCAGTAAAAAACTGAACCTGATTGTTGCACATCATCCGATTATTTTTGGCGGGTTGAAAAAGCTGAATGGCAAAAATTACATTGAACGTTGTGTGGCAAAAGCGATCAAAAACGACATAGCAATTTACGCAGCGCATACCAATCTGGATGGTGTTTTTTCAGGGGTGAACAGCAAAATCTGCGGGAAACTTAATTTACAGAATTGCCGGATGCTGATTCCAATGCAAAACTTCCTGAAGAAACTTGTAACATTTGTACCAACCGACCATTCTGAAAAAGTAAGAAAAGCGATGTTTGATGCGGGAGCCGGATACATTGGAAATTATGACTCGTGCAGTTTCAACCAAACAGGAATGGGAAGCTTCAGGGGAAATGACCAAACCAATCCGTTTGCAGGAGAGAAAAACAAACTTCATTTTGAGGAGGAAACCCGAATTGAAACCATTTTCCCCAAACATCTGCAACACAAAGTAATTCAATCACTCCTGAATGCCCATCCATACGAAGAAGTTGCCTACGATATTTACCCGCTCGACAATGAATTTACACAAGGCGGAACCGGAATGATAGGTGAACTTGCCGAACCAATGGATGAGATGATTTTTCTGCAAAACCTGAAAGTAATATTTAATTGTCAGGTGGTCAGGCACACACAACTATTGGGAAAACCCATCAGTAAAGTGGCGGTTTGCGGCGGTTCCGGAAGTACTTTCCTGAACAAGGCAATTGCACAGAACGCCGACATTTTTATTTCAGGAGATTTTAAATACCACCAGTTTTTTGATGCCGAACAACAAATTATTATTGCAGATATCGGGCATTATGAAAGTGAACAATTCACTAAAGAAGTTTTTTATGAATTACTTACGAAAAAATTCCCTAAATTTGCCCTCCATTTATCGGAAATAAGCACAAATCCAGTAAATTATCTGATTTAAAAATAGTTAAACAATTATAAGTATGAACACTCAGTACGTTAGAGACGAAAATAAAAGTGTGCCAATCAGTTCAAAGCTCAGAGCACTTTTTGAACTGCAAAATGTTGTTTCTGAAATCGACAAATTCAAAACCCTTCGTGGTGAATTGCCTCTGGAAGTTCAGGATTTGGAAGATGAAATTACTGGTTTAAAGACCCGCGTAAGCAACTACGAAGACGACACCAAAGATCTGGAAACGGCCGTTAGCAACAAAAAAGCTGCAATAAAAGAATCAGAATTGCTGATCGCAAAATACACCGAACAACAAAACAATGTTCGTAACAACCGCGAATTCGATTCATTGAGCAAGGAAATTGAATTCCAGAAACTTGAAATCGAACTGTCTGAAAAACGCATACGTGAATTCACGATTGAGCTTAACAGTAAAAAAGAATCGATCGGTTCATCGGCATTGCTGCTAAAAGAACGCCTCGAAGATTTGGACCGCAAACAACGCGAACTGGAAGAAATTACCGCTGAAACACAAATTGAAGAAGAAAGGCTAAAAGCCAAAACCGAAAAAATTGAAAGCAACATTGAAGCTCGTCTGCTGATGGCTTTCAAACGTATCCGTAAAAACGCCCGCAACGGACTTGCTGTTGTAACTGTTCAGCGTGATGCCTGCGGTGGTTGCTTCAACAAAATTCCGCCACAGCGCCAAATGGACATCGCATCGCGCAAAAAAGTAATTGTTTGCGAATATTGCGGACGCATCCTGGTTGATAAAGATATTCTGGATTCAATTGAACCAGTAGAATAAACAATATTAAAATACACTGAAAAAGTCGGCTTCCTGTCGGCTTTTTTTATTTATTTTGGGTATCAGTCATGCCGTTTACAATGAGCACAAAATACACCTGGAAAAATCTTTTCTTTTACGCTTCAGTTTTCCTGTTTGCAGTATCGCTGCCGTTTTCAGAATTCATGATCAGTTTAAGTTCTGGCCTTCTCTTGATTAGTTGTATTGTGACAGGCCAGTTTCAGGAAAAGTTCAACAAGCTTAAAAACCAGCCGGCAG
>JAUYTA010000204.1 GCA_030695265.1 Bacteroidota bacterium | reverse complement strand
TGGTTCCCATGGCTCCGTCGAGCACCAACACCCGTGATTCGAGCTCTTTTCGTATATCTTTTTTTATAGTCATAACAAATTGGTCTATCTACAATTCCAGACAGAAAGAGTAAAACATGGTTTTATTAATTTAAAAAGTTTAACAATCTCAGAGGCATTCGGTTCTTGCTGATGTCGAACCGAAGACTTTCCGGAGGATTGATTGATACTGAAGGCAAAACTAAGTTCTAAAAACTGAAGTATCAAATAAAACCTTATTTTGTGTAATGGTTTTTAGATTAAGATGGATTTTAATGAAGCTCCCATGGTCTCAAATGAGTTATTCCTTCATAGTCTGAAAATTTGACATCGTCGAGCGAGACAACTATTTTCTGATGATTGTCTTTAATTAACAACAAATTGCCAAATTCACGTTCTATGGTTTTTTGTTCGCTAAGAATATAGCAGACTTGCACATATATTGTTTTTTCAGGCTTTTGAGCAACGAAATCAATTTCTAGATTGTTTAATATACCCACAGAAACTTTATATCCCATACGTTTTAATTGCATAAAAATATAATTTTCCAGATTATAACCTAAATCTGAAGGATAATATCCAAGCAGGTAATTTTTAAACGCTAGATCGTTCAGATAATATTTACACTCTCCTCCCAGAATTTGTTTTCCTCTCAGATTATACCTTTCAGCTTGATGTATTATAAAAGTGTCTTTCAGAAATCCAACATAGGATGAAATAGTTTCGTAATTAGTTTTCTTTTGTCTGCTTTTGAAATAGTTGATAATGCTACTAAACGAGGTGAGATTACCAATATTGGCTGACAAAAATTTAAATATATCTTCAAGCAATGAAAGATCCTTAATATTGTTTCGACCAACAATATCGCGCAATACTATTGTATTTCTTAGGCTTTCGATATAATGACGCTGCAATTCTTCCTGTTCGAAGTTAAACATCTCGGGCAATCCGCCTGTTTGCAGATACACTAAGAAATTCTCCTTGTTGATCGCCAGATTTTTTATTCCGGAGTATTCAAAAAAGCTGAAAGGAAATATTTCGAATTCAACATAGCGCCCCGAGAGCATGGTTGCGAGTTCGCCCGATAATAAATTCGAATTTGAACCTGTTAAGAACACCTCATATTCAAATGTAAAGTCTTGCGAATGTGAATTTACAAAAGTTTCCCAGTTATTGATATTTTGAACTTCGTCTAAGAAAATATATACTTTACCCGTTGGATGGAAATGTTCCATGTAATAACGAAACAAGGCTTCCAGATCCTTTGATGTTTTAATCTCATCGAATACAATATATTCTTTGTTGATATAGAATATATTTTGAGGGTTGATTCCTTTTTCTGAAATTAAATGATTGATTATCTGACGCATGACATAGCTTTTGCCAACACGTCGTTGTCCGACAAGTACTTTTACTAGCTTGTTGCCAATGTACTTTTTAATATTGTCCAGGTATTCACTCCGTTGATAGCCTGTTTTGTACAATTGCCCATCCCATGTGTTGTATGATCTGATTCTGCCAAATAATTCCTGCATATTTCAATTGTGTTTGAAAATTTAAGCAAATATACTTATTTTTCAACCATGCTTGAATTATTTGTTTTGAGGGATAAATTTCTGCAAGTTCAAACCATTGGTTCATATTATGATCCGTTTTCAGGAATAAAGAATGCTATGGGTTGATTATAAAGCCTGGCCAGTCACCTATACTGTTTCACCAATAATTTTTACATTTGCAGCATCAAAAATCAATGACCATGATTCAGGAAATACAGATTTACAACACGCTTACCCGCAAGAAAGAAGTTTTTGAACCGATTGTTCCCGGCAAGGTTGGGTTGTATGTTTGTGGTCCAACGGTTTATGGTCCGCCACACCTGGGTCACGCCCGATCTGCCATTACTTTCGATCTGATTTTTCGTTTCCTGAAACAGATTGGCTACAAAGTACGCTACGTGCGGAATATTACCGATGTTGGCCATTTGGTGGCCGATGCCGACGAGGGTGAGGATAAAATTGCCAAACAAGCCAAACTTGATGAGCTGGAGCCGATGGAAGTGGTGCAGAAATATACCAACATGTTCCACGAGGCGATGGCAATGCTAAATCTGGAATCACCAAGTATTGAACCACGCGCTTCGGGGCACATCATTGAGCAGATTGAGGAAGTAAAGAAAATACTAAGCTCCGGATATGGTTATGAGAGCAATGGTTCGGTGTATTTTGACGTGGAGAAATTCGCCAGCGAAAATGAATACGGAAAACTTTCGGGCCGAAAAATTGAAGACCTGATCAGCAATACACGAGCACTTGAGGGTCAGGATGAAAAGCGCTCAGGATTGGATTTTGCTATCTGGAAAAAAGCACAACCCGAACACATCATGCGCTGGCCATCGCCCTGGAGTGAAGGATTTCCGGGTTGGCACATGGAATGTACTGCCATGAGTTGCAAATATTTGGGTGAAACATTCGACATACACGGTGGCGGAATGGATTTGACTTTTCCGCACCACGAAGCCGAAATGGCGCAGGCACAGGCAGCCCATGGAAAACCTGCTGTCCGCTATTGGATGCACAACAACATGATTACCCTGAACGGCCAGAAAATGGGCAAATCGCTCGGAAATGCCATTTCGCTGGACGAGTTTTTTAGCGGAAACCATCCACTTCTTGAAAAGGCTTACAGCCCGATGACCATCCGCTTTTTCATGTTGCAGGCGCATTACCGCAGCACACTCGATTTCTCGAACGAAGCGCTTCAGGCTTCAGAAAAAGGATTGGAACGCCTGATGAAAGCCGTTTCCAAAATTGAAACCTTGCCTGTTTCTGAAACGTCTTCGGTGAATATTGCGGAACTTTCAGCCAATTGCTTTACTGCCATGGGCGACGACATGAACAGCCCGATTGCGATGAGTTACTTATTCGAAGGAGTGAAAATCATCAATTCGGTTTCTGACGGAAATACCAGTATCACACTGGCTGATCGCGATGCATTAAAATCACTTTTCCACGCTTTTGTTTTCGACATTTTTGGGTTGAAAGCTGAAAGTCAGGCGGATTCAGGCAGCAGCGAAGTTCTGAATGAAGTGGTTGCTCTGCTGATGAAACTTCGTGCTGAAGCCAAAGCCAACAAAGACTGGGCAACTTCGGATAAAATCCGCAACGAACTGTCCGCCATCGGCTTCGACATCAAAGATGGCAAAGACGGTGTGAGTTGGGAACTGAAGAAGTAAAGATTACACTATGTTAATGAGTTATTCTTTTAATAAGTACCTGGCAATTATTTGATTAAATATCTCTCCTCTAATCGGTTTTGAAATAAAATCATTACAACCGGCAGCTTTTGCCATAACTTTATCTTCCTCAGCAGAATAGGCCGTTTGCGCAATTACCGGTAACCCGGGCCGATACTTCTTTATTTCTTTTGTTGCTTCATAACCGTTCATAACCGGCATTTTTATATCCATCAGGACCAGGTTAATTTGCTCATTTTTTTTGCATGTTTCAATTGCTTCTTTTCCGTTTTTGGCATGTATTAGTTTGGTGTTCAGGTTTGTCAGTTCTATAAGCGCTTCGAGGTACAAATAATTTACTTCCTCGTCTTCTACAATTAAAATGGTATAAAGTTCCCCTTCGCCTGACAGTGGTTCTGTGTCAACATCCGCTACTTTGGCTGATTCGTGTGAATAAACAGGATCATAGGGTATCGTAACATAAAAAACAGAACCTTTCCCTTTTTCTGACTTTAACGTAATTTTTCCGCCCAGCAGTTCCGTATTTTCTTTGGCAATTGATAATCCCAGGCCCAACCCGCCGTAAATTCTTGTTACTTCTTTTTCCTCCTGTGAAAACCGCTCAAATATGATTTCCTGTTTCTCCGGATTAATGCCTATTCCGGTGTCCTGAATATAAATTTCAATCGCGTTATTTTTTAATTGGTACCCCATTTCTACAAACCCGGCGCTTGTAAATTTTAAGGCATTTTCTAACAGATTGCCTAGTATTTTATTCAGTTTTAAAGTATCAGTATATATAAGGCTTTGCTTGTCGGAGAGGCTTTTGTTTAAATACAATGGAATTTTTTTCTCTTTGGCTTTCATATCGAAAATAGAAAACAGTTCCAATAATAAGTCGTTTAGGCACACCTTCTCTTTATGGGCTTTTACCTGCTTCGTCTCAAGCTGCGAAATCTCTAAAATATCGTCAATAATCCGTAATAGTTGGGAGCTGGAGTTAGTGATAAACTTGATGTATTGTTTTTGTTTTTCGTGTGATATGCCCGGATCATCAAGCAAGGTTGTAAATCCCATAATCCCGTTCATCGGTGTTCTGATTTCATGCGACATATTGTGAAGGAATTCAGTCTTTAGCCGGTTACTCTCTTCTGCTTTTTCCTTGGCGCTGATAAGTTCTTTTTCGGATTGTTTTCGTCCGGTGATATCTTCCTTTATGGCCAGGAAATGGGTGATTGTACCTGTTGAATCAAAAATTGGTGAAATAAATGCCTGTTCCCAATACAGTTCCCCGTTTTTTTTCCTGTTATGAAATTCGCCTGACCATTCTTTTCCTGAATTGATGGTCATCCACATCTTTTGGTAATACCCGGTTGGCATTTCGCCCGATTTCAGGAAGCGGGGATTTTGTCCAAGGACTTCTTCCGGTGAATAACCCGTTAAGCCGGAGAATTTGGAATTGATATAGGTTATTTTTCCTTTGGTATCGGTGATGAGGATTGATGTTGGGCTTTGCTCGACTGCCTGGGAAAGTATTCTTAATTTTTCTTCGGCCTGCTTTTGTTTTTGTTCAAGCAGTTTCCGGTTTGCCCTGCTGTCCGATTCCCGCAATTCCCTTTCAATCGCGGGCATCAGGCGTTTTAAATTATCCTTCATGATATAATCATGGGCTCCGGCTTTCATCGCCTGCACTGCGACTTCCTCGCCAATGGTACCTGAAATAACAATAAATGGTATATCGATACCTGATTCTTTTAGAAGCGTTAGTGCCTCTAAACCATTGAAATGCGGCATCCGGTAATCGGAAAGGACAATATCCCATGTTTTTTCATGCAGGGCTGCTTCCATTTTTTCAGCAGTCTGCACCCGCTCATAATCAATATCATATCCGCCATTTCTGATTTGATGCATTACCAAAAGGGCATCATCTTCCGAATCTTCAACGACCAATATCCGTAGTGTTTTTTTCATCTTTCGGGTTCTTATTTTTTAGTTGGAGGAGCTTCACTTTTTTTAATGTTGTTCTTTTTTAATGCATGAAGTGTCAGGTCAACATCGTCGGGATTATCTTCTACCAATAAAATAGATTTGTTTGCCATGATAATAATTTTTTATGGAATTGTGAAATGGAATGTTGAACCTTTTTCAACCTCGCTCTCAACCCAAATTTTGCCTCCATGTTTTTCTACAAATTCTTTGCATAGCAATAAGCCAAGACCCGTACTGGGTTCGCCTTCGGTGCCATGTCTGTTTGTTTTAACATCGAGCCTGAATAAATTACCAACCATTTCAGCTTTCATACCGATACCAGAGTCTTTAACTGATATTTCAACACATTTGTCTCCGGTGGATTTAGCCGAAACACTTATTTTTCCATCTTTGCGAGTAAATTTCAGGGCATTTGAAACAAGATTCCGGATTACTGCCTGGAGCATGTTATTGTCAGCAAATACCTTTAAATCGACCGGAATGTCGGATGTTATTTCAATTCCCTTGTTTTTGGCTGGTTCCAGCATTATTGCCATACATTCATCTACAACCGGAAGTAATTGTATTACCTCCGGATCGAAGGGAATTAATCCTTGTTGCATTCGCGACCACTGCAACAGGTTTTCCAGAAGATGGGAAAGATTAGTGGCAGAGTTTCTCATGCTTACTGAAAACTCCTGTATTTCGTCCATTGTAAAACTTGGTAAATCTTCTGCCATTAATTCTGTCAATCCCAAAAAACCACTGAAAGGGCCCCGCAGGTCGTGGGCAATTATAGAAAAGAATTTGTCCTTTTCGGCATTGAGTTTTAACAGTTGTTCGTTTTTTAGGCGAATTTCTTCTTCTGCCTTTTTACGCCCGGTGATATCGCGACCGATACCTACCAACCCGATAATTTGGTTATCCTTATCCCGCAATGGCAATTTTGACGTAAGCAGCCACGTCTTCTCTCCTTTTTCATCAATAATGAATTCTTCCCTGTTAAGAACTGGCTCGCCTTTTTGTATTACCGTCAGGTCGTCATTATAAAATCCTTCAGCCATCTGTTTTGGATAAAAGGCAAAATCGTCTTTCCCTAAAACTTCCGCTTCTGACTTAGCTCCCATGGCACGCACATCAACCAGGTTTGCCAGTGTTTTCCGGCATAACTGATCTTTTGAATAGATTAAATCCGGTACGTTATCAATTACTGTACGTAACCCCGTTCTTGTTGGAGAGCTTCTTCCGCTCGTTTGCGCTCAGTGATGTCGCGGAAAGACCATACACGTCCAATGATTTTATCGTCCAGGATAAGCGGGGCAGAATACCTTTCAAAAATACGACCATCCTTAAAAAAGAGCGTATCAGAATCTTCATCGGTAGAATTATAAAGCTGATGTACCTTATCCAGAAATTGTTTAGGGCTGATCAATTGCTCGAGCACAAAATTCAACAGCGTTGCATCATCGCCTGAATTAAGAATAGCCGGAGGAATTCTCCAAAGCTCAGCAAACCGGTTATTGGTTTTAATCACTTTGCCGTTGCCGTCAATGGCCAAAATACCGTCGGCTGTCGATTCAATAATGACCTGCAATTGAATTTCACTTTTCTGTAGTGCTTCCTCTGCCCGCTTGCGCTCGGTGATGTCGCGGAAAAGGCCTACGGCGCATAGCCTGCCATCAATTGTGATGTTGGTCGAGTTAATGTCGGCGTACACTATTATACCGTCTTTCCTGAGACAAGGAATATCGGGTGCAAGGGTTTTGTCTCCACGGGTCAGAGATTCGAACTCTGCAATTACCCGTTGAAAGTCTTGCTCTGGATGAATGTCTGCCAGGCCCAGCGTTGTTATTTCTCCCTCGGGGTATCCGAGCATTCGGCACAGTGCCGGATTTGCGTACTTAAACATCTTTGTTTCAACATCGGCAATCAGGATGCCATCGGCGCTTTTTTCGAAAAGCAAGCGGTATCGTGCTTCACTTTCGCGCAATGCTTCCTTGGTTCGTCTGCGTTCGGTAATGTCGCGGAATATCCAGAGTCTGCCGTAGTATTTTCCATCTTTGCCAACAACTGGAGCTGTGTAGCGATCCAGAAATGTCCCATCCTTATACTCAAGTACATCTTTGCTTATTTCATTGGGGTGAGAATACAGATACTTAACCCGTTCAATAAAGTGTTGGGGATCTTTATTTAAGCTCGCGACCCATTGAAGCTCACTCTCGTCATCTTTTTCGTTGGCGATATGCTGGGGAACTTTTAACAAGTCGGCAGCCAGCTGGTTTTGAAATATCTTTTTGCCCTTTTGGTCAACCACCAGGATTGCATCAACGGAGGAATTCGGTGTTGTAGAATTTGCTTTGGCCGCTAGTAAGGCCATATTCCAGTCCAACTCATCTTGCGTATGCTTGAGTTGGGTAATATCTTCCGCGGTTCCATCGTAGTAAATCGTATTGCCAAGAGAATCACGGATGGCCCGGGCACTCTCACGCACAAAAACAGGCGTGCGATCCTGACGAATCCATGTTGTCTCAAAGTTTTCTACCTCTCCGGTTTGTTCTATTTTCTCTAAAAATGCCTTTCGTTGGTTCGGTGTTTCGAAACCGTCTTGTTTAACATTCACTTTTGCAAGTTCGTTAAACGATGTATAACCAAGCATTTTAACCAAAGCTTTATTTGCCAGTACAATGGTTCCGTCAGGAGTGGTCCGGTAAAGGCCTATTTTGGCATTCTCGTAGAGTGATTGATAACGTTCTTCACTGCTTTCGAGACGCTCTTCCTCCACACGCTTGTGCTCTGTAATATCAACCATTGATATAAGACATTGTTTCCAGTTTTCGGTAACCATGCCGGTAAGCTGAACATACACTGGAGAGTTTTCATTCGCTGACAGGGCAATTTCGCACGATTCTTTGGTTTTGCCGGTAAAAATTTTCTCCAGAAAGAGATTGAAGATGGGTTTGTTTTTGTCGGAAACAAAAAAACTAAACAGGCTGTTTTTCAAATGCGAGCGTTCTTTACCAAGCAT